>JBARYG010000163.1:0-3152 GCA_049647745.1 Mesorhizobium sp. | reverse complement strand
GGCGGCGCGCGATGGTCTGGCGCAGCTTGGTCATGCGCACGCGCTCCTCGCGCGGTGCGTCGCTGCCGGAAGACGGCGCGCGGGCAACTGCCGGAGCCGGAGCGGCGGCGTTCTGGGGCGTTTCGGCAGGCTGCGAGGGCGCACCCTGCGCAAGCGCGTCGAGAACGTCGCCCTTCAACACCTGGCCACGCTTGCCGGAACCCGAAATCTGGTCGGCGGAAAGGTTCTTTTCCGCCAGCATCTTCGCCGCCGCCGGGGCGGGGGGCATCTTGCGCTCCTCGACCGGGCTGTCGCCGGCGATCTTTGCGGTCTGGGCCGACGCTTCCTTACCTGTAGAGGCTGCCGTCGGGGCGGAGGCCTGCGCTACGGCCGTTTCCTGCTTCGGCTCCGGCGCCTTTGCTGCCGCGCCGCCCGCCGAAATCGTACCAAGCAGCGCGCCGACCTCGACCGTCTCGCCTTCCTTGACGGCGATCTCGGCCAGCGTGCCGGCTGCGGCGGCCGGCACTTCCACCGTCACCTTGTCGGTTTCGAGCTCGACCAGCGGCTCGTCGATGGCGATGGCGTCGCCCACCTTCTTGAACCACTTGCCAATGGTCGCCTCGGTGACGGATTCGCCGAGGGTGGGAACGCGGATTTCATTAGCCATTGTGCTTGTCCGTATTTGCGGTTCAGTTCCGTGACGACCGGGGCCAGGTCAGCAGGCCCCGATCCTAGCCACCGAGTGCATCTTCGAGGAATGCGGCCAGTTGCGCCAGATGCTTCGACATCAGGCCGGTCGCCGGCGAAGCGGAGGCCGGACGGCCGGTATAGCGCACGCGCTGGTGCTTGGCGTCGATATGGGCAAGCACCCATTCCAGATAGGGATCGATGAACGACCAGGCGCCCATGTTCTTGGGCTCCTCCTGGCACCACACCATCTCCGCGTTGCGGAAGCGCGACAGTTCGTTGATCAGCGCCTTGGCCGGGAACGGGTAGAGCTGTTCGACGCGCAGCAGGTAGATGTCGTTGATGCCGCGCTTTTCGCGCTCCTCGTAGAGATCATAATAGACCTTGCCGGTGCACAGGACGACGCGGCGGATCTTCGAGTCCTTGACCAGCTTGATCGGCTGGTCGCCGAGATACTGGGCATCGTCCCACAGCAGCCGGTGGAACGAGCTTTCCCCGGACATTTCGGCGATGGTCGAAACGGCGCGCTTGTGGCGCAGCAGCGATTTAGGCGTCATCAGGATGAGCGGCTTGCGGAAGTCGCGCTTGAGCTGCCGGCGCAGGATATGGAAATAGTTAGCCGGCGTGGTGCAGTTCGCCACCTGCATGTTGTCTTCGGCGCAAAGCTGCAGGAAGCGCTCCAGTCGGGCCGAGGAGTGTTCCGGCCCCTGGCCTTCATAGCCGTGCGGCAGCAGGCAGACGAGGCCGGACATTCTGAGCCATTTGCGCTCGCCCGACGAGATGAACTGGTCGAAGATCACCTGCGCGCCGTTGGCGAAGTCGCCGAACTGCGCTTCCCACAAGGTCAGCGCCTTGGGTTCGGCCAGCGAATAGCCGTATTCGAAACCGAGCACGGCCTCTTCCGACAGCATCGAGTTGATGACTTCGTAGCCGGCCTGCGCCGCCGAAAGGTTGTTCAGCGGGATGTAGCGGTTTTCGTCGCGCTGGTCGTAGAGCACGGAATGGCGCTGCGAGAAGGTGCCGCGCTCCGAATCCTGCCCGGAAAGGCGGATCGGGTTGCCGTCGAGCAGGATCGCGCCGAAAGCCAGCGCCTCGGCGGTCGACCAGTCGATGCCTTCGCCTGTCTCGATGGCGTGGCGGCGGTTGTCGAGGAAACGCTGGATGGTCCTGTGCGCCTCGAAATCCTTCGGCACCTCGGTCAGCTTCTTGCCGATTTCCTTCAGCGTCTTGACCGGCACCGCCGTCTTGCCGCGGCGCTGCTCGTCCTCGTTGTCGGCGGTCCTGAGGCCGGACCATGCCCCGTCCAGCCAGTCGGCCTTGTTGGGCTTGTAGTGCTGGCCGTTCTCGAACTCCTGCTCCAGATGCGCGCGCCAGTCCGTCTTCATCTTGTCGAGTTCGGCCGGGGTAAGGTGGCCCTCGGCGATCAACCGGTCGGCGTAGAGCTGCACCGTGGTCTTGTGGCCACGGATCGAGCGGTACATGATCGGCTGGGTGAAGGCCGGCTCGTCGCCTTCGTTGTGGCCGAAGCGGCGGTAGCAGAACATGTCCACCACCACCGGCTTGTGGAATTTCATGCGGAATTCGATCGCCACCTTGGCGGCGTGGACCACGGCTTCGGGATCGTCGCCATTGACGTGGAAAATCGGCGCCTCGATCATCTTGGCGACGTCGGAAGGGTAGGGCGAGGAACGCGAAAAGCGCGGATTGGTGGTGAAGCCGATCTGGTTGTTGATGATGAAATGCAGGGTGCCGGCGACGCGGTGGCCGCGCAGGCCGGAAAGGCCGAGCATCTCGGCGATGACGCCCTGGCCGGCAAAGGCCGCGTCGCCGTGCAGCAGCAAGGGCAGCACCTTGGCGCGCTCCTCCAGCGGCACGATCTCCTCGCGGCCGCGGCCGAACAGATGGTCCTGCTTGGCGCGGGCCTTGCCCATCACCACCGGGTCGACGATTTCGAGGTGCGAAGGGTTGGCCGTCAGTGACAGGTGCACCTTGTTGCCGTCGAATTCACGGTCGGACGAAGCGCCGAGATGGTACTTCACGTCGCCGGACCCTTCCACGTCGTCGGGCGCGTAGGAGCCGCCCTTGAATTCGTGGAAGATGGCGCGGTGCGGCTTGGCCATCACCTGGGAAAGCACGTTGAGGCGGCCGCGATGGGCCATGCCGAGCACGATCTCCTTCATGCCGAGCTGGCCGCCGCGCTTGACGATCTGCTCCAGCGCTGGGATCAGCGATTCGCCGCCGTCCAGCCCGAAACGCTTCGTGCCCTTGTACTTGACGTCGATGAACTGCTCGAAGCCTTCCGCCTCAACCAGCTTTTGCAGGATCGCCTTCTTGCCCTGGGCGGTGAAGGAGATTTCCTTGTTTGCACCCTCGATGCGCGCCTGGATCCAGGCCTTTTCCTCGGGGTCGGAGATATGCATGAACTCGACGCCCAGCGTCGAGCAATAGGTGCGGGTGAGGATTTCCAGCATCTGCCGCACGGTGCC
>JBARYG010000162.1:0-17463 GCA_049647745.1 Mesorhizobium sp. | reverse complement strand
GAACATCGACCTGGCGCAGCTTCGCCACGATCTCTTCGGGTTTGTGCTTTTTCTGGGGCATTCCAACGTCCTCTCTCAGACTAAATAGCCTACTTCAGGGAGGACCACTTTTCAGGGGGCAGACCAGTCGAGAATGAGCGCGCCGCCGGAACCGGCATTGGTCAGCATGTCCTCGAACGTCGCCTGGGCAAGCGCCGGATCGACATTTGCGAGTTCACTTGTCGGGGTGTAGAGCGTGAAGGCTTCTGGTGGTAAACCAACATCTTCAAAGGCGATAGTATGGATCGCATTCGTCTGGTTGTAGTCTAATTCTCCGCTGTGGCCGGCGGTTAATTCTGATTGCCTTGCAAATAAATCGTTCTGCATAAGGCTGTATTGCATTTCCAGCCAAGCGTCGCTTCCAACACTGAAGTCAACGCTGTTGTCGTTGCCTACCTGCTCAGAATACGCATTGGCGACCTGGCCCGCAGTGGTGTCGTTGTTGACGACGCCCTGAGCAAGAATGGCGTAGTTCTCAATATTCGTCAGCCCTGCTGTCGCGGCCTGCGTCTGCAGTTCAGCGTAGTAGGCTGCAGCGTCATATGTGCCGTTGTGATAGTCCGTTTTGAATTGCGCTAAAGAAACACCGGCGATTGACGCGAGTCCGGTCGTGCTAATTGCAGTCATTTTTTGTCCCCCAAATTGTTAGATGAATGTTCAGCGAAGTACGCAGACGCAGTATCGGATGAGTTAAAACTTTTAAATAAATGAGATATGTGTGTTTGGATCGTCTTCCATTCGGGAAGTAGTCGCGCATCATAATGAGCCTGAATTTCATAGGCACCGATATTGAAATAATGGATGCACTGAGGCGATCGTGCGACCTGCTTGTCTGCACAAGAGATCATGGACATGGGCTCAGCCTCGCTGCCCTCGATCCAAATTTCAAAGTGATCTTGCATCGCACCGCTTGGCTGCGTCATGTGCAGAAGCCCGAATTCGGAGCCCTCCGCCTTTGTCGCTTGCTGAAGTTTGATTGCAGCCGCGGTCCACGCCTTGATGGAGGAATGCGGCACATCCCAGTGAATCAATATTCGAACATTTTTTGACCAACCCAGGCGTCGCCAACGAGCCCGAGCATCTGATGGCATGAGGCCGTCACCGGGATACCATGCCTGCAAGAGGATACTTTTCGGGTCGATGCCGGTATTAGGCGCGTCAAGATATGGACGGGGAATATAAAGGTTAGTTCCCCCAAGGTTGGCGACCACCAATGCGACTTCGGATTCTTTATTCTCCTGTACTTCCTTCGAGCATCCCGAGAGAGCGAGAACAGTCATCAAGGCGACAGTAGATATTAATATACCAAGACAATATGCCCTTTTTACTATTCGCATGATATTCAGTTCGTTTTATTATAAAGTTAAATCTGTTGCTTACTATTCGGCTATTAGGTCGCGCCCGTTGCTCGTGGCTTTCAGAGATTTTCTATAGTCTTCAGGAAGTCGTTGATTTTCTCAGGCGACGCGCTGCCGAATAGGTCAACCTGCTTCTTGGCCGCTTCGGCCTGCGGCGTGCCGCATCCGCCCTTGCCATACACAGCGTCGAATGCGCTTTGAATTGCCTGGCGTCTTGCGAAGATCATCTGTTGCGCCTGTTGAGGCGTAATTTGCGGATGTTCTACCGTTATCTCTTTGTCGAGAGCCACGACGACAAGCTGGGCATTCGCCATGTAGAACGGCTTTTCGGCCAGGCTCTTCTTGAAATCCCCACAGTGCTTCAGCCATGCGAAGCCTGCCTCGAAATTTTCAAAGGTGGATTGAAGTCGCTGCAGGCGCGCCGGATTGGCGCACGCCGGTGAGGACAGGACAACAAGTGCAGCGAATAAGAAGATAAACTTCATTATAGATGAACCATTATGTATAATTGCGACATATTGAAAGTATAACTTTAATATATTTACCACCGTTACGTTAGCGGTGCAATAGTTCCATCGCGCTACAACATACAACTGCGCCAAGCTGTTTGGAATGAAGTATGAAGAGGCGAGCGCGATACTGGCAGCTGTTGTGGAGGCGTTTCGTTCCGAACGGGACCGTCAAGGGCTTGCGCTGCAGCAGTTAGGGGAACGCTCCGGCGTCAGCCGCACAGCCATTCGAATGATTGAACGAGGGCAGCGTTCCCCCAGCTTGCTCATTTGCCTGCGAATTGCGGATGCGCTGGGCCTGGACCTGGGCGACGTGCTGAAGAAAGCTTCCAGGAAAGCTCGCAAGCCCAGGCAGGCTAACCCATCCGCGTGAGGGACAGTCACCCGAATGGGCCGAGACCACAGGCTCGGCGAGGCGCATGCCGAGTATGGCCCGACGGGCGCATGCCCTGCACGCCGCACCTGCTATTGCGCAGGCTTGACGGCCGCCTGGGGCTCGACTCCGCAGTTCTTCATAACGGCCCCGGCCAAAATCTGTTCCAGCGGGGCGGTTGCAGTCTTATGGGCCACCAGCTGGCTGAAAAGTTCCGAGAAAGCATCGGGCGGGGTTGTTGCGTCTTTCGGCAGCACCAGCTTGTTCAGAATGCACTGGGAATAGGCTTCATTACCCGCATTTTTAGCCCGCAGGGCCTGCGTACCCAGCGCCATGTTAATGATACGCGCCTCGGAAAGCAGGTCGGGGACTAGCTTAAAAAACTCGTTGAGAGGCGTAAATTGCGGAATGAGCGTCGAGGTTCCCGTATTCTGCGCGGTATTGCTTCCACACTTCTCCTTAATGTCACGTACAATAAAGCTTTCCATGCTTTGAGTGGCCGGGTTCGGCGCGGCGGCCGAGTCCTCAAGGATATCGTCAAATCCGTTCGTGACGTTATCACGCGGCAAAAAATTGTCATTGATGCATGACGCCTGTGCCGTCTGCCCCAATAACAGATTGCGGTAAACTTCGTTTTTCACGGAGATAATGACGCTCGCCGACTGGGTCATTCTATCGTAATTGTTGTAATTCTGGACCGATACCGCGTTGGCGGGCGCCGCTGCGCTTATGCCCACGGCTAAGGCCAGGCTCGCTACTGTAATCGCGTTAAGCCGTTTTTTCATGGTGGCAGGCATCATCATCCGCGCCCCCGGTCGTCGTGCCCGCCCGCGGGAAAGCCCCGCTCATGACGCCCCTTCTCCTCCGAAATCCGCCGCTCCTTCGCCGCCTCGTCCTTCTGGTGCACGCCGCCCGGCGACCGGGTTTTGCCGTGCCTTATGCAGACATCTGTCTTGTTGGGATCGGATACGCACACGCAATAGACGGCGTCCGACAG
The DNA here is from genome assembly GCA_049647745.1 of Mesorhizobium sp. GTDB lineage: Bacteria > Pseudomonadota > Alphaproteobacteria > Rhizobiales > Rhizobiaceae > Mesorhizobium. The sequence goes on along the minus strand of JBARYG010000162.1, from coordinate 14,187 downwards.
CAGCAGTTCGGGGCCCTCCTCAAATAACCAGGTCGTAGGCTGCGCTTCCGGCGCGTCGATCAGCCTGCCGACGGTGACATGCTGCGTTCGCCCGTCGGGATCGGGCCGCTCGATCAGGATTTCATCCGGCCCCAGCTCGAAATGCCGATGCGCCAGATGAATAGCAAACCGCCGCAGCTTCCCATGCCGGGCGAGCGCGTCGCGCACATCCCGCAGGCAGGCCAGGTCGTCATCGTCGAGCGGCGGCGCATCCTGCAGCTCCGGCAATACGCTCCACTGCATCGGCTGAATCGAAAGCTGCATGGCGTTGCTCCCTGATGCCGATCATCACGATGACCAGCCGGTGGCCAGGAATTCCGGCCCGTTCATCGGCATATTGTCACCATGGGCCGCGATCCACATCATCATCAAAAGAACGATAAAGGTGAATGCGCCTTTCGCGTCGTCGATGATTTTCCGGCTCCTGCGCCCGTCGGGGCCGCCGAACTGGACGCGATAGAAGCGTTCCTGATGCCGCTGGTGAAGGCGATCCTCGCGGACGGCCCCGAGATACCAGCCGCCGACCATGCGGCGTCGCTTTCCGACTCAACTCCGCCGCAAAGATCGGCTTCAAGGAAACGGTAACGCGGGACGCGAGCCATGAGGGCAGGAGGCACCAGGGAAGAACAGGAAGCGCCGGGAACGCGCGCCGCGCTGTACCTGCGGGTTTCAACGGGACGGCAGGCCGAGAACGACCTGTCCATCCCCGACCAGAGGCGCCAGGCGCTCGCCTTCTGCGCGGCGCGCGGCTGGGAGGTCGCCATCGAGTTTGTCGATGCGGGCCTGAGCGGCACGGACGACAGGCGGCCCGAACTGCAACGCCTGCTCGATATGGCCTCCGGCGGCGGCAAACCCTTTGATGTCGTGATCGTCCATTCCTTCAGCCGTTTCGCGCGGGATCATTTCGCGTTGGAATACCATGTGCGCCAGCTGCGCAAGGCGGGCATCCGGCTCGTCAGCATGACGCAGGATCTCGGCGACGACCCGATGAGCGTGATGGTGCGCCAGGTCTTCGCCCTCTTCGACGAATACCAGTCGAAAGAGAACGCCAAGCACACCTTGCGCGCCATGCAGGAGAATGCGCGCCAGGGATTCTGGAACGGATCGAAGGCGCCGTACGGCTATGCCGTGGTCGCCGCCGAACAGCGCGGCGCGAAGACGAAGAAGCGCCTCGCCGTCGATCCGGTCGAGGCCGAGATCGTGCGCACGATGTTCAGGCTGTTTCGTCAAGGCGACGGCACATCCGGCCCGATGGGCGTCAAAGCCGTCACGTGCTGGCTGAACGAACGCGGCCACCGCACCCGTGTCGGCGCGCGGTGGGGCATCGGCCCGCTGCACAAGATACTCACCAGCCCGACCTACAGGGGCGAGTACCGCTTCAATCGGACGGTCTGGAAAACGAAGGAAGCCAAGCCCGAAGAAGAGCAGATCACTGTGCCGGTCGAACCCATTATCGATGCCGCGACCTTCGACGCCGTACAGGCCATGCTCAGGGCGAAGAATCCGAAAGTGATGCCGCCCCGCGTCGTCACCGGCCCTATTCTCCTGACCGGAATCGCCACCTGTGCCGACTGCGGCGGTGGCATGACGCTGCGCACCGGCAAGTCAGGCCGCTATCGCTACTACACCTGCGCGACCTGCGCCCAGCAGGGCAAGTCGGCCTGCAAGGGACGGTCGATCCCCATGGAAAAGCTCGATCGCCTCGTCACCGAACGGCTTGCCGACAGGCTCCTGACGCCCGAACGCATTGGCGACCTGCTCGCCGGCCTGATGCAGCGGCAGGCGGCGAAAGATGAGGATCACGCCACACGCCTGTCCGCCCTGCGGGCAAAACTCGCGGATGCGATGGCCCGCCTCGACCGGCTCTATGCCGCCATCGAAAACGGCATCGCCGATGCGGGCGACCAGACGCTGAAGGACCGCATCGCCACGGTGAAGACGGAGCGCGACCTGGCGCAGATTGCCCTCGACCGCGCCGTCGCCGAAACCAGCCCGCGCGCGCGGATCACCGGAGAAAAGATCGCCGCCTTTGTCGAAGTGATGCGAACGAACGTGCTGACCGGCGACACGCCATTCCGCCGCGCCTATATCCGCTCCGTTATCGATCAGGTCGAGGTTGACGATTCAGAAATCCGCATCATCGGCCGGAAATCGACGCTCGAACGGCTGGTGATGGGCGGCGGGGCGGCTCCGGCCGGAGTGCCCAGTTTTGTTCGGAAGTGGCGCGCCCGAAGAGATTCGAACTCCTGACCCCCAGATTCGTAGCCCTTTTAAGGGAAGATTCAGGGTTGGCGACTATGATCAACGCCTTCGATCTAACATGCTGATTCAAAACATCTTTATCACCCCTGAACGACGACAAATTTAGCGCGGCGTTAACGCTGCCATCTGCAATTTTCAGAAAGTGCTCGGTTCAAAGTCAGTTCAAAGCTATAGAGCGGCAGGCGATTCACAAAGGGGCTAGCGATGCCGACGAAACGGGTTGAACTGAACACAGACCATTTGAAGGAGGCGCGGGAGGCTGCGGCTGCGCGGACATATCCAACGGCAAAGCCCCTGTTCCTGGCGGACATGAATGAAAAGGGGCTACGGCTGCGCGTCCGGGGCGGCAAGGCCGACTGGATTCTATGTCATGGCAAATCGACCCGAACCCTTGGGACGCTCGGCCCCGAGCGGGGCAACCTCAAGCCGGGCGAAATCCGCGCTATCAAAGATGCGCGGGAACTCGCACAGAAGACCCGTGCTATACTCAAGGACGGGACGGACCCGAAGGCTTTCCTGACGGGCACGGCGGCAGGAAAGAGCGAGGAGGATGCGGCGACCACGGCAGAGCGTCGGGCATCGATCGCGGCCGGAAAATGGACATGGGAAATCCTTGTTGAGAAATATGCGGACGGATACCTGTCCGAACCGCGCATGACGACGCGAGGAATCTTGAAACAGCCCTCCATTCACACCGCAAAGGAAACGCGCCGATACCTCACGATGGAGGAGGCAAAGCCGCTGTTTGGCAAGCTGCTCTCCGAACTCCGCCCCGGCGATCTGGAGGAAGTCCGCGATGCCTGCGCGATGGCCGGAAGAAAAACCGCCAGCCGCCAGTTCGTCGCATACAGCAAGGGCGCGCTTTCCTTCGCCCGCAAGAAGCATTCACGGGCGGCGGGACTGGAAGGCTCGCCGAAATGGTGGCTGGAGGTCGAGAAGCTGGACAGCACGATTCCAGCGCCGCGCGAAAGGCACCCGACATTACAAGAACTTGCCCGTGCCCTGTATGTCGCCGAAAAATTCAGGACGATCCCGGGGCGGAAGAATTCGCGGGAGACGTCGGAAACGGTGCTTGCGGCGCTCTGGTTCCTCGCCCTCACCGCGCAGCGCGTGACGGCGGGCCTGTCGCTCCGGAAGGCGCATGTCCTCCCATGGCCTGACGGGCCTGACGGTTGGAAGGTCGTCTATTTTCCGCCTGAAATGATGAAGGGCAGACGACCGCATGCGATTCCCGTCCCGCCCCGTGTCGCACTCCTGTTTGACAGGGCTGCAAGGGAGGGACAGGAATCGACCTACGTATTTCCCGCAACTCGGGCCACGGGAGAAGAAGATTCGCCGCTGTCCCGCTGGTCCGTGGCTACCCTCATCGATCGCCTGCGCGGGCGGCCGGCGGACACGACGGCATATGCGGAGGCGCGAAAGAAGGCGAAGAAGAACGGGGAGCCGCTTGACTTCGATGAACTCCCCGACCTTCTGGAAGGCCTGCCAGACTTTTCGCCGCACGACTTCCGGCGGACGTTCGCGACAACCTGCGAAGACCTGACGGTTCGGGGCGATGCTATTTCAGCGGTGTTGGACCACGTAGACGTTGGATCGGGGCAAGAGCCGATCCGGACGGCGGACATTACACGGCTGGCGTATGCCTACAGCCAACGCCTAAGCCTCAAGCAAATCGCAGTTGAGGCCTGGACGAACGCTGTCTTTGAAGCAGTAGAAGCGGAGTGGGCGAAACATCGCGCACCCCGCCCCGCTGGCCGTCCCGCGCCGCCGCCTCGCCCCTCCGAGACGACGGAAAGGCCCGCTGTGTCAGCACATGAACCGTGGTATCGCACATATGAGCGGTGGGAGCGGACAAGGAAACTGGCGCAACCGCCGCGCCTGCTACTCGGCAGTATTAACCGGGGTAGCCACGAAGGCGGAGAGGAGCCTTACGAGGCGGCGGAATAGCCAGAACGGGGGCAACGTTGGGCTGGCGGGCTAGTCGGGCTTTCGGGTTGCCATCCGCTGCCTGATCGGGCAAAACGTCGCTTGGGTGTCCGCATTTAGGTGCATGGGCAGGTTATAGCGTTGGTCGGGCCGCCATCGCCTTAACCTTTGAGGCACCTGATGGCCCGAAATCCGCATGTCCGTGCCACAGCTTTCCGTCGTTTCATCGACAGCGAGGCATCCGGCGGCATTGTCCTCATGGCGGCAGCGGCGCTTGCCCTCGTCGTGGCAAACTCACCGATAGCAGATGTCTACTTCGCTGCCCTCCAGAGCTATGTCGGGCCGCTGAACGTCAGCCATTGGGTCAACGATGCCCTGATGGCGCTCTTCTTCCTGCTGGTGGGGCTGGAAATCAAGCGCGAGTTCGTGGACGGGCAACTTTCCACCTGGCCGCGCCGCATCTTGCCGGGCATTTGCGCGGCCGGCGGCATGGCCGTCCCGGCACTGATCTTTGCCTCGCTCAACTGGAGCAATGGCGAGGTGATACGCGGCTGGGCCATTCCAACCGCCACCGACATAGCTTTCGCTCTTGGCGTTCTCTCCCTGTTCGGCAACCGTGTGCCTGCCTCAATGAAGGTGTTCCTGACAGCACTGGCCATCATTGACGACCTCGGCGCCGTCCTGATCATCGCGATCTTCTACACAAGCGACCTGCAAGTGTGGGCGCTCGGTGGTAGCGCCGTCGTGTTGGCTGCGCTCTTGGTGCTCAACCGCACGGGCGTGAGGATGCTGCTGCCGTATCTCGCGCTGGGTGCGGTGCTGTGGCTGCTCGTTCTACTGTCGGGCGTTCACGCGACTGTCGCCGGGGTAGCGCTGGCCCTGACCATCCCGATTGCCCGGCCTGCGGGTGGCGATAGCGAACACACGGTCGACTCGCCGCTGCATCGCCTTGAGCATGCGCTGGCGAAGTTCGTGCCGTTCGTCATCATCCCGATTTTTGGCTTCGCCAATGCGGGCGTATCGCTCGCCGGAGTCGATGGCTCCGCTTTGACGGATCGGCTCACCCTTGGGGTCGCAGGCGGGCTTGTCGTTGGCAAGGTCGTCGGGGTTTACGGCACCGCCCTCGCAACGGTGAAGCTGTGTTGGGCCGATGCCCCGGCCAATGCCACGCCGCTTCACATACTCGGCGTGTCGCTGCTTTGCGGCATCGGCTTCACGATGAGCCTGTTTATCGGGCTCCTTGCCTTTCCCGGCAACCAGGCACTCCAAGATGACGTCAAGATCGGCATCCTGCTGGGCTCGGCCATCGCAGCGTTGCTCGGCTCAATCATCCTGTTCCTGAGTCCGAAGCCCGGCAGCACGGAATCGCGCTCGTTCTGACCGCGCACCGCGAGCCGCTGCCCATGACAGCGATCCAAAGACCACCAACGAATGAAGGAGATTTCACAATGAAAGACTCTTACAAAGACCCTTACTATGACCCGAGAACGCCCGAGCAGAAGAGAAAGGAACGGTTGGAAGTGCTGCGGGGATGGATAATTCTCGGGTCGATAACGGTAGCTATTTTCGCATTCGCCAAGTTCGTGCTCATGTAGCTGGTCCCAACCGGATGTCGGCCTAGCGCGGAAATCAGTTAGGGGTTTTCAGGCTACGCATACCCCGGCCGGGGGCGCGGAACTGGTCTGCGAGCGGGGTCGGAAGTTCTGTTTCCTCGACCTCCTCGCCAGTGGCGCGGGCGGCTTCGCGGGCCTGTTCCCAGCGCATGCGGGCGATGGCTTCGCGGCCTCTGCTGCGCCAGTTCCGGAGAGCCGCGCGGCGGTCGCGGGTGACTTCTTTCAGGAGGCGCTGCCAGTCGTGGGGGTCTGTCGCGTGGAGTTCGAAAAAAGCTTGTAGCTGGTGGTCCTCGGCGATGCGGGTGTCTTGCCCGAGATAGGGACACCATGGGAGACCGTCCCGGCGAACCTGGCGGAAGGCCTTGCCGTCGCAGCGGCCGGCGGCGGCAACACTGTCGCTGGCGATTTCGGCGATGACACCGGAGACAACTGTAGCATCCATGCGGACGTATTCCGGCATCGTCCGCCCAGCCGCCCGGGCGACGACGTAGCGACGAAGCGCATGGGCCTCGTCGTCTATGTCGCTGCGAGGGCTCACTTCGGCCTCCGGGTGAAGTCGTCGTCCGTCGCCTGGTCGTCGTCGGTCATGCTGGCGACATCATCCGGCGACAGGTCGGCGGCGGGGTCGAAGTCGAGCGGACGGCGCGCGGCGTCGCCCTTCTTTTCGTCTTCGGCTTTGCGTGCAGCCTTCCCGAACTGGCGGAATTCCGCGAGCGCGGGCACGATGTCCGACTCCGGCTTTCCGACAAGCTGACCGCGCTGCGCGTCGTCAAGGTGCAAGGTGATGAAGTCGGAAAGGTCCTTGTCGTTGGTCTTCAGTTTCGTCAGCGCCTCGATGTCGCCGGCGGCGGCCTCCAGTAGCAGGGCGGACATGGCCTTGCGGCGTTTGATTTCCGCGATCTCGTTGCCCTCGTCCTGCACGCGGAGGCGGTCGGCTTCGAAGCGCTTCCGGAGTTCCGCCGATGGCTGATACTCCTCGCCCGTGGTCTGGTCGTACACTTTCACGCCCTGGCGCTGCGCCTCCAGCCAGCAGGCATCCTTGAATTCCTTGCTGCCGAAGATTTCGACTTCGGAAGACCATTCTGCGGCGGCTTTTTCGACCATCGCCCGGACAGCGGCATCCGACGCGACAGGGCCATGGATTCGAAGTTCGTCACCAAGATCCTGAATCCTGCACTTTCCGATCTCGATCCAGACGCCATCCGGGGATTCCGTGATGCGGTGATAGCCACGGGAGCGCCAGCGATCGGCGAGGGATTCGACCTTTCCAGCCGGGAGCGTCGGCACTTCGTCCGGATTCCGGCGCTGCCTGATGCCGCTGCCTTTGCGCTGGAGGGACTTCAACTCCTCCAAGCGCTCGATGTCGTCCAGGTCGTCGGCGGTGTGCAGCGCGGCGGCGAGTTCGTCAGCCTTGCCTTCGCTACCGTATACCTTGGCGAAGCGGCCCCGGATCTCGATGTGGCCGCCGTCAACGGTGGCGATTTTCGTCACGGCGGGATTCGACGTGTCTACGAAATGAAGCTGCTCCGCCCAGCCCGCGACGTTCTTCAGGTCAGGGAAGCGCTCGCGCAGCAGCTTCTCCTTGAAATTCACCTTGCTGCGTGGGCGGATGCCGTTGCGGGCCTGATAGCTGGGGTTCGTTTCCATGATGCTCTCCTCCGTTTCTGTAAGTTCGTTGTCTGCAATTCTTGCCTGCCGCATGCTTTGAACAAGGCGGGTGCGGCGGTCGTGCTTTCCCTGACGGCGCATTTTCCTGGTGCGCTCGACGCCCATTTCGGGCTCGGCCTCGCGGTCGATTCCAAGATCGGCCCAGCTTTTATGCGTGCAGCGGCGTGGGCTTCCGGCGCGCTCAAGGAACTTGTTGGCGATGCTGGCGAGGCGTTCTCGCTCGGCCTTCAAGGCATCGCCGCGCCTCCCTCCGCCGTGGCGACCTCCGGACTCGAAAATCCCGATAAGGGCGGCGTTTTTCGTTTTCGCAAATCCGTGCGGGCCGTCCGCGTCCAGTGCGCGGGTGGTGAGCATTATATGCAAGTGCGGATTCGGGTTCTGGTCGGCAGCGGCGGGGGAGTGAATCGCGACGTCAACGACGGCCCCCGCCTCGATGTAGCGGGCGCAAATCTCGCCGGCGAAGGCATGCCACTCGGATTCGGGAATGTCGCGGGGGATGGCGATTTCTACCTCGCGGCCGACAACGCCGTTGGCGCGCTCGACGGCTTCGCAGGCGTTCCAAAGGGACTCCCGGTCAAGGGTCCATGCTGGAGCGGCTGCGGGCGTCAAAATGAAAGCGTCGAAACAATGCTTGCGCGTGTAGTCGAATGTCTCGCCGATGCGCGAATCCGTGAGCCGGGAGGCGCTGCGGTAGGCAGCGGCGGCGACGGAACTGCGGCCCTTGGAACGCTGGAAAACTTTCGCGTCCATGTGGTAGAGGGCGACATCTGGCGGGAGGCTGGTGGTCATATCACTCCAGCCAAAAAGCCCGACTCTTTTTGAGCCAGTAGAGAGTTATCAGCCTGAGAATTTCCTGCGCCTCGTCGTCCTGTTCCGGCGAGAAACAGGCGGCGATGTAGGCTTTGCTGGCGGGCAGATAGCGAGACAGCGGCGCGGGCGTGATGCCTTCGCCGGGAAGGCAGTCAAGCAAGTGCGTCGTCGCAAAGGGGTCTTCGCGCAGCCCTCGCTCCAACACGTCGAGGGCGATGGACATAGATGCCTCGCCCGGAAGATTCAGCCACTCGTCGGCGGCATCGTCACGGCCTGCAAAACGACCATCGGCAGAAGGATCAGCCGCGAAAATGTCGTCGTCGTCGTCCCCATCATCAGCGAAGGGATTGTCATCGATAGCATTGGGATCGAATGCAAAATCGTCATCGTTGAAAATGTCGTCGGTCTTTTTTGCGCATGTCATCGGTAATCCTCCTCGATTGTGTAACCTGCGGATTCGAGCTCGCAGAGAAGCGCGTCACGCTGCTCCCTAGTCCCGACCATGGCGGGCTTGTCGTCCTCGATCGCAATGCGGCGGAGGCCTGCGCGACGTCCGTAATGGCGGACTTGGGAATCCATCAATCCATCGGCGCGGACCGCGAGAAGCGGAGAATCCGGCAGGCGCTGCCAGTGCAATTGAATCTGGAAAATCGGGGTGTCGTTCATGGCTGAATCCTTTTGGTGGAAGCGGCTGAATCCGACACGGCTTTCCAGAACTGCGCGACCTCGACCACGCCGCTCGAATGACCGGATTCAGGCCGCCTTTCGAATCCTTCGCCGACAAGCCAGACGGCAACGAGGATCAGCGCCGCATTGATGATAATCGTCCGCATTTCCGTCTCCTCATTCGCCCGCGCGTTCGTCGGAATCCGCCAGCCGCCCACGCCAGTACCGGACCGACAGATTCGAGAGTCCGGACACGGCGAAGACCAGGACGGCGGGCGCGAGTGTCACCGTCAAAACGGCGAGGCCAATCTGAAACGGCGTCATCTCTCCCATACTCATCGTCTCATCCTCCTGTGTCCTCGTCCCCGAGCCCGTAAGGGCGCACTGCGAACAACGTTCGCTTAGGTGCGCCCTTCATGGCAGGGGGCCATCACTGGGCTTCTAGGAACGATGTTGTGGTGAGGGCTTGAGATCTTCAATACCCGCGCAAATGATTGAATCGACGTCGCTTTTTGCTGAGCGGCGTTTCGCCCGGAAATCCTCACTGCATCAACAAATTGGGGGCAAGGTTTTTCGGGCGACGGATTCAGAAAGCCGCCGGCGGCGGTGACAAAAGGAGATTTTGAAGTGGTCGAACTATCGAAAATTCGGGAAGCCCAAAGCGAGCGGGAGCGGAAGCTACTCCAGCGGAAAGCGAAACTGGAGAGCGACCTGGCGAGGCTTCGCGATCAGGAAAAGAAGGCGGCACGTCGCGACGATACGAGGCGGAAAATCGTGCTGGGCGGCGCGCTCCTGGCGGCGATGGATTCAGGCATCATCTCGCAAGATGTCGGGCGGAAATTAGTCGGCAGGTTCGTGGCCGACAGGGATCAAAAATTGTTCGTCGGGTCGCCCCTTTCGGTGGATTCGACAGGTTCGGAATCGGCGGCTCCGGAAGCGCCGGATTCTGATTTCAGGGAGTAAGAATCATGTTTTTCGATCTGCTGGCCGAACCGTCGCCGCACAACATTTTGTGGGCATGGGTCAATGCGCTGCTCCCCGACGACACGTCATCGCCGTGGGGCTTCGCGATGGCGGTGTTTTCGTCCACGTTGACATACGTGGGTGCCCTGTTCCTCGGCTGGCATATCATCACCATGATTATCGCGGCCGCGTCGAAGGGGCAGACGATTCATCACCATGTCTATACGCCGCTGCGCGTCGTCCTAGGCTTCGGACTCCTGATTCCGATCGCGGGAAATTTCTCCTCGGCTCATTTCCTGCTGCGCGATGTCGTGGCACGGTCGGCGATCAACCTGGCTGACTCCGCGTGGGTCGCATATGTCGATTACGCAGCGGGGAAAGACGTGAAGATCGCGCCCATGAGTCCTGGCGGGTCGAAGCTCGTCATGGACATCATGGAGTCGGAAATTTGCGTTGCCGTCCACAACGGCTTGTCGCAGGGCTGGGGCATCCGCCCCGCACCTGTTCCGCCCGTCTCCGGACAGCGAAAAAGCGACACGTCGGGATGGTGGAATCCGGTCACTTCAAACCAGCGGACTGAATGGAATTATGGACCGGACTGCGGACGCATCGCGCTGCCAGTTCTTGGCGACAAACCCGGCTTTACGGAAGACCGGGAAAAGGCGGTTTCCGAAATCGTCAAAGCTGTCCGCGCCCCCGCGCAACAATTCGGCGAAATGTTCAAGGTTCACGATGCGCCACTGTCGGCGGATGCCGCGCTAGAGGCGATCCGCGCCGGAAGGCTGCCGATGCTTTCCGACGCGGTGCGCACGCTAGGGAAGCAATACGACACGGCCATAGCAACGGCGACGAAGACAGAAATGGCGCTTGATGACGATGCCGCCGCGCGACGTCAGAAACTGGTCGATGCCGCACGGCAACAGGGCGTGGCGACCGCCGGAATGTGGTGGATGAATATCAGCCAAAGGTCACAAGCGGTTTCCGCGCTTTCGGGTGCGAAGCATGAAAGGACGGGCATCCGACTGACGGATTCGGGCACGTCGGGGAAAAAGAATCTGGAGGCTGCGCTTGGCACGTTGCGGAACCTGATCGGCGGCGAGGAGGCGGAAATCCAGCTTACCGCGAATGACCTGGCCGCCGGCGGCGACGGCGAGGCCAACATTCTCACGCGGCTCCTGTCGCCCATGTGGCGGAGCCTCGGCGAGTGGAGCATGTCGAAGGGCGACCCGTCCGACTCGACGGTGCAAAAGATTTTGAAATCCGACCCTATCGGGGACCAGATTTCGAGCGGGCATTTTTTCATGGGCGTGGCGGAGGTCGGCATTGCGGCGGGCTTCGTGCCGATCACGCTGGCGAATACTGCTGTCGGCGATGCCATCGGGGCGGACGGGGCTGCCTGGTGGGCGATGGCATGGGCGGGGCCTGCCTTCGCAACGTTATGGCTCATTGGTGCGGTTCGGGCGTATGTGCTGCCGATCCTGCCTTTCATCCACGTTTTCGTTTTCATGTCGCTATGGCTGCTGGCCGTCCTCGAGGCCGCGATTTCGCTTGTCGTTTGGGCGTTTGGATTCATCCGCATGGACGGCGAGGAGTTCCTGGCGCAACAGTCGAAAATCGGGGCGATGCTGCTGTTTCAGGTGGTTCTCATGCCTGTGCTTGGGCTGCTCGCTTTCGAAGCCTCGTTTATCCTGCTGCCGTTGATCGTGGGCGGGGTGGAAGTCCTCTGGGCGACGGCATTCTTCGGACAGACGGGCGGACACATGATCGGGCCGTCCGCGCTCATCGTGGGGTATGTCCTGATTACCTTCTTGTCGCTCTATCTGGTCACCCACATTTTCGGCCAGATTTTCGCGATCCCCGACAGAATCATGGTGTGGTTCGGGGCACCGGGGCACGGGTTCGGCGACAAGTCCTTGTTCGTCGCCACGGCTGGCGGGCTTGCCGCCGTCATGTCGAGAGGGCTGCCGGGGCTGCCAACGATCCCGAAGGGCAAGGGCCCGAAGGGCGAAGGGGAAGACTCCGGAGGCAAGGGGAAGACCCCTGTGGGCGGTGTCATGGAACGCAAGGAATAAGAAAGGGGGCGCGAAGCCCCCTTTTTCATGACGTCTCTGTTGAGGGCTTAGAAGCCCAAGGCCGCAAGCGCTGCGCGACCGCCGAGGTAGGCGAGGAAACCGCCATTGATGACCGCACCGCTGGCAATGCAGAGCAGGATAGAGATGTGAGCTACACGCATTTTTGCCTCCGTCGGTTGCGTTAAAATCTGCCCTTTTCAGCCCTTCTGGTTCGTCGCTTGCAAGGGGCTGGCGCGGGTGCAGGCCGTAGGCCGAACCACGGGCCCCTTGCAAGTGCAGACGCTCCAGACGGGCATCTTCAGGCTGATTTTATGCGGCCGGCGGGCAAGAGCCCAGGGAAAGTTCACCGTCGCCCTGCTCGGCTCTCCCTGCCAGCGGTTTCGTCATCGTCGGTTTTCTGCCGGCGTGTTGTCCCGTGCAGGTTTCGAGCCCACGCTTGATGTCTATCCAACAAACGAGGGGCACATCACCATGGGTAAGATTCTTTCGAAAATTTCGGGGCCGCTACTGATCGGTTCGATTCTCGCATTGGGGGCGCTCGCGTTCCCGGTTCACGCGGATGCAGCGGACGGACGGCTGATTGTTTTCCGCGCACAGTCAGGGCTCATCGATCGGCCGACACTCGTCGCCGACAACGGCAGCGAGGGCACAGATGCGGAGACGTCGCCGGGAACGGGCGGGGAAGGCACGGGCGACGGTTCCGGCGACGGCTCGGAGCCTGTCGAAAAGGTCGAGTGGCCAAGTGATGCAATCGGAGCGACGCACACAAAAGCGCAGGTGACGTTTGCGCTGTACGAGTGGCGACCAATCGACAGAACCGGAGATGGGCGGATAGGTCCCGGCGATGCGCTTGCCTGGACGTATTACGCACGGAATGACGGCGGCGGCAGCGTTACGGGGCTACGGTTTGAACTGCCGTCGCCGCCCTTTCTCGCGCTCTCTCATCCCTGGGCCGTCGATTGCGACGGATCGATCAGCGCGGGCGAGGTCTTAAGTTGCTCGGGTGAAATCGTCCTCGGAAAGGATTCCAGGATTTGTCAGAACCCTTCGAAAAACGGACAGACCTTCGTCGCGTCGGGTGCCACATATCTCAATTTCGGAACGCGCGACGGTTTAGCTTTCGATTTGAGCGGGATACCCGATTACCCCATGAGCCCGACTTTCTCTTATGTGGTGTCCAGGAACGGTTGCTAACAGGTCCCGGGGGCGCTTGTGCCCCTTGTCGCCCTGCGGGCGCGGAAGGGCGGTCTTCGGGCCGCCCTTTCTGTTTGTCGAAAGCCGCCGGCGGACTCACCATTGAGGTCTACCTACACAAAACGAGGGGCTTCAAAATGAAACGGATTCTGCTTGCGGCAACGGCCGCGATTGCGCTCGCGGCTTCGGCGGGTATGGCATCGGCTGCGGACGGAAAATTTGTTTTCAGATGGAAAGGCGTTGTGCTGACACAAAACGATACGGGCGCGGGCGGGAGCGGTTCCGAAGGGACTGGCGACCACGGCGGCGAGGGTTCCGGAGGCGGTGGCGACGTCGAGACGGGCGGCGGCGATGGTTCCGGCGACGGTTCTGGAGGAACTGGCGGGGGTGACGATGACGGCGACGGCGGCACGGGTGCACGCATGTCGCTGTCTGTAATGCCGTCCGATGACGGGGCGCTGCGGGAGCATTATCGGCTCAACATGCCGTTCGCGATCCCAACCTTCCTCGCGGCGCCGAGCGGCACATATAGCGCGGCCGATGTCCTGACGGTTTGTTGGGATACGGAGGTTTACGACCTCGACGGCATCGCCGCGCATGGCCTGGCGATCGGCTGGCGGCTGGAGTTGCCGCCCTCGCCTCTAGTGCGGGCGATTACGATCGCGGGCGGGGCGCGCGTCGAGCGGGACATGGATTCTTTTGATTCCGTCTTCATCGACGGATCAGGAACAAGCGGCTGCGCGGACCTGGAGTTGAACGTGCCGGAGGCCGATTCTTTTGGGTGGGGCATGGGCATCCCGCTCGGAGTCAAAGCGGTGGCGGACGTTTATGCCGCCTGGTGGGCGCATGATCCGGTAGCGTGGACAGAACCCGGTGCTTACGACACGACCGAACATGAGGGTCCCGGCTGGCTCTATCTCGACGCGCAGCGCATCGAATAGCGCGGGAGAAGACAACGAAAAGGGCGGTCGTTT
>JBARYG010000161.1:0-3110 GCA_049647745.1 Mesorhizobium sp. | reverse complement strand
AATACCCAAGGGCAATTCCCGTCTGGGCAAGCTGCGTACGTTGTCGGTTTCCTCGGCGCTGGCGCCCGCTTCCTCTTGGTTTCCTAAGCCGCATTCAGATTCAGATATGGAGTCTGGGTTTGAATTCTGTATGTGGCGACCGGAATGGGACTCATTGGCGTCCGGATTCTGCGATTCCGTGAATGATTCCAACGATTCGCGTATCTCGACCCAAAGTTCGTGCAAGTCGTCGCAGAGGCTTTCCATGAGCTGCCGTGGCGCCGAGCGTGGCAAACGGCCGATGATTGCCTGGTAAGCCTGCAGCACACGGCCCCAGTTGCCCGGAACCTTCTCCTCGATGCCGGCGTCGATCATCTTAACGATATCTCGGCGCAGGAGCGTTAGGCGCTCCCTGGCAACACGAAAGGCCTTCTTCTCGGCCTGCACGGCTTCCGCCAGGTCCTTGAATTCCTCAGCGCGAGCAACAATCGGCGAAAGGTCGAAGCCATAGGCCTGTTCAACCTCCCCTCCCCTGCCCTTGCGGGCGAAGCGCTTCCCGTTCGGGCTATCCCTGCGGACAATCAGGCCGCATTCGACAAGGACGGCGAGATGCCGGCGCAGCGTCGTCGGCGGCATCCCGTTGGCGCGCGCCATCAGCTGCTCGTTCGAGGGCCAAACGATCAATTCACCGGCGCCTGTCAGTTCCGTCTCGCGATGGAACGAGAGCAGCGCGTTCAGGATCGCCAGCGATCGATCCGTCGCGCCGAGAAGATCACGGGCTTCGCGGATGTGCTGGAATACCTGCCACTTGTTCACGATGGATCCGGGCTTCGCCGCCCGGGCCGTCATCTGGCTTGAAATCTGGCCAAGCGTCATCGACCGCCGCCCAAAGGGCGTCGTTGCAATATGCGTCTGCATTTCCTTTACCTCTCGTTAGGCAAAAGAAATCCGCTCGCCGAAAAGGCGCTGAATGTGCATCAGCACTTGACGATGATTCGAGGAAGTGCGATTCTCTAGGTGCTAAATCTGAGAGAAGGGCTTCCGGAACTCGTTTCGGGGGCCTTTTTCTTTTGCGGTTACGGCTCCTCTCTTGTTAGCGCAGAACCTCGCCGAAAAGCCTCGTAGAGGCGATCCAGGTTCTCCGACAAATAATCACCAAATGCGCGAGCCTCAGAACTCTTGGCTCGCATCGCTAAGGTGAATCGCTTTGGGTCTGACGTTATTTCCGCCGAAATAGTTCCATCCTTCGGTACCCAGCTACGCTTTTGGGAGTGCGTCCGAGCCCGCTTTCCGCTGGACGTTGACTTGAGTCGACGCACCAGGAGATCAAAGCGGCCGTCACTAGTGAGTTCTCGAAAGGTTGCTTCACCAATCAGATCAAGCGCGATCGTGTGATTTGCCGGTTTGTCCATGAGCAATTTGAGCTCATACCATCGATCCCGCCCGACACCCTTGGCTTCGCCAACGGCGTCCAGAATCTCAGTGGGGAGCGTGGCAACCGAAAGCATCTTTGACAAGGTCGTGCGGTCGATCGACAGGGCCTTGACGATCGTTGCATTGTCCTCGTCGTAGCGGAGGCTGGCGAGATCGGCAGCAAAGCGAGCCCGCTCAATGAACGGAACATTTGCCCGGGCCGAATTCTCCTGTCCCAGAGTGAGGACATGTTCGCGATCCTCCATCTCCTTAATGATAGCGCGCACCTTCCGACCGAGGGCCGTCGCAACCTTCAATCGGCGATGTCCGAAGACCACCATATACCGCCCAGACGTCACGGGATGCGGTCGAACCAGAATAGGAGAATTCTGGCCATTACCTCGAATGGCTTCGAGCAGTTCCTCGAACTCCTGCTTGTCCTCAGCACGCCGATCTCGGATAAACGAGACATCGATCGTCTCGGGATCCAGATCGACAATCGTCTCACCCGTAGCGAGTTTGTCGGCCTGTGCCGCCATTTCGTCCAAAGTGCTGAGAATGGATCGCGAAGCACCCTTCGCAGCATAGGCCACTACCGCGCGCTCCGCGGTCTCGTCATTGCCCTCAATTAGATTTGCAAAGGGGTTTTTACGGGCCATCGTCAGGCCTCAACACACGCATTTATATGGTTGAAAACACCAAGCTTTTTGGCGATTTTTACCGCAGTCAACATCAGAGCCGCCCCCAAGCTCTGTGAATTAGCCCCTGGACCTCAAAGTTCACTGCGTCGAGCGCGTCAATCGCCCGATCATAAGTTTCTCGGTTGAAATTTGCGCGCTCCACCTCGTAAAGAGTCTGCTTCGTCAGGCCAGCGTCCGAGATGGCTGTCGACTTCAGCATCGGGTTCTTGAGTATCTCTTCAGCAAGCATCGACTGCATGAAGCCGAGCAATTGAGCCTGTGGGATGTCTGTCGGCTCATAACGGGTAATAAGATAGCGAAGCCAATCGATCTTAACTGGTGCACCTTTCTCCCTGATAGACCTGACGAAGTTACCCAGCATGAGAAGAAACTGGCTCATCGACATCAAATCAAGCATCTGCGGATGCACGGTGACGAGGACGGACGTGGACGCCGTCAAAGCAGTAAGCGTAAGAAAGCCGAGCTGAGGCGGGCAGTCGATTACGACCACGTCGAACCGATCGTCGATCTCTTCTAGCGAACGGCCAAGCCGACTGTAGAACCGTCTACCTTCATTCGAAGTCTGCATAGAAAGAGGAGTGTCGAACTCATACTCCTGCAGCTCAAGATTAGCTGGAATGATGTTGAGCAGCGGAAAGTTCGTCGGCATTGTGATGTCGGCGATGGGTCGACGCTTATCATCGTACCGGATCGCGTCATAAAGCGAAGGGTTTCCGTCAAGCTCGGGCTGGAAACCGTGCAGTGCGGAAAGCGATGCTTGCGGATCTAGGTCTATCGCAAGCACTCGGTGGCCGGTAAGCGCAAGGTGCTGCGCCAAGTGGGCCGCAGTCGTCGTTTTGCCGGAGCCCCCCTTGAAATTCACCACTGCTATGACTTGAAGCTTGTCGCCAGGCTTGCGAGATGGGACATACTTCTTTGAGTCAGAGTGGCCAGTCTTGTCGAGGTAGTGCCGAAGTTCGACCATCTGGTCAGCCGTGTAAAATCGGCGCCCTCCAGCTGCGATTTCCGGCTCGGGAC
>JBARYG010000160.1:0-12256 GCA_049647745.1 Mesorhizobium sp. | reverse complement strand
CGGCGTTTCTGTTTCCGCCCGGTCCGCTACACTTTTCGGCAATCGGGCCGAAAGCTTGTGTGCTCGCTCCAGCACGCACGGGCCATAGTACCCGCGGGGGACCCTCTGGACGGAACCTCCCCGGGCGGCAGGCACGTTTCCCTGCCGCCGGAGGCGCCGGTTCCTTCCCACACGTTCACCGTCATGACCGGTGTTCCCATGGAAGAAACTGCCAGCGATTATCGGCGAGGCGGAAAGGGTGTGAATAGATTTTCTTTCTCTCCACACGCGGCTTCGACTTTTCGGTAGCGCAAGCGCCACTCTTTGAGCGAACGGGACCCAAGTCTTTATCGCCGGCCCAACTGGCTACTTCCGGCCCATTTCAGCGCACGTCCACAAAAATTCTATCGAGAATGAAACCCACTGTCGGTTTCGCGGAGGCCCGCGCGTCCTTTGGGCGACACCGGCCCGCGCGTCGCGTCGAAGGCTGATTTCGGGAGAGAGCCATGAACATTCCATACCGCTGGGTGATCGTAGCAGCAGGCGGCCTGCTGGGATGCGTTGCGATCGGCGCCATGTTTTCGCTGCCGGTCTTCCTGCTGACGATGTCGCGTGACACCGGATGGTCGGTCACCGGCATTTCCAGTGCCATGACGGTGGGGTTCCTCGCGCTGGCGTTCGCCAGCATGGTGTGGGGTAATCTATCCGACCGGTTCGGGCCGGGGCCGGTCGTGCTTGCCGGGTCGGTCGTTCTGGCGGCCAGCCTGGCACTAGCCAGCCGGGCCGGCTCGCTGATCGAGTTCCAGCTGGTGTTCGGCCTGCTCGTGGGGGCGGCGGTGGCCGCCATCTTCGCGCCGATGATGGCTTGCGTGACCGGCTGGTTCGACACGCAGCGCAGCCTCGCTGTCTCGCTGGTTTCAGCCGGCATGGGCATGGCGCCGATGACCATGTCGCCGCTCGCCGCATGGCTGGTCACCCTCTATGACTGGCGGACCTCGATGCTGATCATCGCCGGCATCGCCGCGGTCGTCATGATCCCGGTGTCGCTTCTCGTGCGCCGTCCGCCGGCGGTGGAGGAGCACGCCGTCGAGGCATCCGGCGAGACCGGCCCGCAATCGAACATGACGATCGGGCAAGCGGTGCGCTCGCGCCAGTTCATCGTGCTGATGCTGGCCAACTTCTTTTGCTGCGCCACGCATTCCGGCCCGATTTTCCACACGGTAAGTTATGCGATCACCTGCGGCATCCCGATGGTCGCGGCTGTTTCCATCTACAGCGTGGAAGGATTGGCCGGAATGGGCGGCCGCATCGCCTTCGGCATCATGGGCGACCGGCTCGGCGCCAAGCGGGTGCTGGTCGCCGGCCTGTTTTTCCAGGCCTTCGGCGTTCTTCTCTACGTGTTCGTCAGCCAACTCGGCGCGTTCTATGCCGTGGCCGCCCTTGTCGGCTTCATCTATGCCGGCGTGATGCCGCTTTATGCCGTAATCGTGCGCGAAAATTTCCCGATGCGGATGATGGGCACGATCATCGGCGGCACGGCGATGGCGGGCAGCCTCGGCATGTCGACCGGCCCGTTGGTCGGCGGCCTGATCTACGATCATTTCGACGGCTATGCCTGGCTCTACATCGGCTCCTGGGGCATGGGCCTGGCAGCTTTCCTCATCGCCATGACGTTCAGGCCGTTCGCGAAGAGGCAGGAGAGGGGGTTCGTGGCGGCGGAGGCGTAAGCCGCATTTCCGGATGCGAACTGTTTCACACTTTTGCTGGAAACACCCTACAGCACGACGCGGGTGATCGGATTCAGATGTCGTGCTGTAAGCTTTTGTTTTTACGCATGTCGTTATCCCAAAACCGCTGCGCACTTTTGGGCGACATGCTTTAGCGCTGCTCAAGCGGCGGGTCGCTCTTCGGGCGGCGGTGGGCGCACCGCGGGCGCCGCTTCCAGCACAAGTTCGTCGAAGCCCTTGCCGCCACTCTCGACCAGTTCAAAGAACTGGCGGCGCATACGCGGCTCCCAGAATTTGTTGATATGGTCGGCCACGCCGGCCACGCCTTCGGCATGCGGCTTGGAATGGAAAAACCTGGCGATCTGGTTTGCCTGGTAGACAAGCTTGTCAGGCGACATGGGCGGCGGCTCCGGCTCCGATACGGTCTGGATGGGTGAATATCTCGAAATCGTCTCCTCGCACCAGCGCGACAAGCGTCATCCCGGCGGCTTGCGCCGTGCGAAGAGCGAGCGCGGTTGGCGCGGAAACGGCCAGCAATACCGCGGCGCCGGTGGCAGCGGTCTTCTGAACCATCTCGACGGAGACGCGGCTCGTGATGACGACGGCACCCTTGCTGGCGTCCATCTTTTTCCGTGCCAGCGCGCCGGCCAGCTTGTCGAGCGCATTGTGGCGGCCGACATCCTCGCGCGCGGCGACGATCCCTTTACCCGGCACATAGAGGCCGGCGGCGTGAACCGCACGCGTTTCGGCATTGAGCGGCTGATGCGACGTTAAAAGCCGCGCCGCGCGGGCTATGTCGTCGGCGGCGAGCACGATGCCCGCGTCCTTCACTTCGGGAACGGGGCGTAGGGCCTCTTCGATCGATTCGATGCCGCAAAGGCCGCAGCCGACCGGCCCCGCCATGTGCCGTCTGCGCGCCTCGAAAGCACCACCCGCCGTGTCCTTCAGCGTCATCTGAATATCGACGCCTTCGTCATGGTCCACGATCGCCATTTTCCCGATATCTTCAGGCGAAACGACGATACGCTCGGTGATGGCGAAGCCGACCGCGAAATCCTCCAGATCGGCAGGGCTCGCCATCATCACGGCGTGAGTGGTGCCGTTGAAGGAAAAAGCGATCGGAACCTCCTCCGGCACGAACCGCCGCCCAGAGGTAACAGCGCCATTGCGCCGGACGATCTGCAAGACAGAAGAGCGGACAGGGCGGGTCACAACGGATTTTCCACTCTACCCGAACAGCGAAGATAAGGCGCGATTCTCACTCGGCCGCCTCTACATCGGCCCGGCGGCGCGTGCGGCGCGACAGATCCTCATATTCGATCTGCCACTCGCTCGGTCCGTTCGACGGGGAAACCTGCACCGCCGTCACCTTGAATTCCGGGCAGCTTGTCGCCCAGTCGGTGAAATCGGTGGTGACGACGTTCGCCTGCGTAGTGGGGTGGTGGAACGTCGTATAGACGACGCCCGGCGCCACCCGGTCGGTGATGAGCGCGCGCAGCGTCGTCTCGCCGGAACGGCTCGCCAGCCTCACCCAGTCGCCTTCGTGGATACCGCGATCCTCCGCGTCATGAGGATGGATTTCCAGCCGGTCCTCCTCGTGCCAAGCGACGTTGCCGGTGCGGCGTGTTTGCGCGCCGACATTGTATTGCGAGAGGATACGGCCGGTCGTCAGCAGCAGCGGGAAACGGGGACCGACCTTTTCGTCGGTCGCGACATATTCGGTGCGCACGAAATTGCCCTTGCCGCGCACGATGCCGTCGATGTGCATCACCGGCGTGCCGAGCGGCGCCTTCTCGTTGCAGGGCCACTGCACCGAGCCCTCGCGCTCCAGAAGATCGAAGGAAACGCCGGAGAAAGTCGGTGTCGTCGCCGCGATCTCGTCCATTACCTGGGAAGGATGCGTGTAGTTCCAGTCGAGGCCGATGGCGCGTGCCAGTTCCTGCGTCGCCTCCCAGTCGGCATAGCGCGCCCTTGGCTCCATGACCTTGCGCACCAGATTGATGCGCCTCTCGGCATTGATGAAGGTGCCGTCCTTTTCGAGGAAGGTAGAGCCGGGCAGGAACACATGGGCATAGCGCGCGGTCTCGTTGAGGAAGAGATCGTGCACCACCACGCATTCCATCGCCTCGAGGCCGGCGGCCACATGATGGGTATCGGGGTCGGACTGCAGGATATCCTCGCCCTGGATGTAGATGCCCCTGAACGTTCCGTCCACGGCGGCATCGAGCATGTTGTTGATGCGCAGCCCCGGTTCCTTGTCGAGCGTCACGCCCCACAAATCCTCGTATATCTTGCGCACCGGATCGATGGCGATATGGCGATAGCCGGGGAACTCGTGCGGGAAGGAGCCCATATCGCACGAACCCTGCACGTTGTTCTGGCCGCGCAGCGGGTTCACCCCGGCGCCGTTCTTGCCGAGATTGCCGGTAGCCATGGCGAGGTTCGCGATGCCCATGACTGCCGTGGAGCCCTGGCTGTGCTCGGTTACGCCAAGCCCGTAATAGATGGCGGCGTTGCCTCCGGTGGCGTAAAGGCGTGCGGCTTGCCGGATGATCTCGGCATCCTCCAGCCCGCATACTTTCGCCGTCTGCTCGGGGCTGTAGCGCGGATCGGCGACGAACTCAGCCCAATCCTCGAACGCGTCCCAGTCGCAATAGGCGCGGACATAGGCCTCGTCATAGAGCTTTTCCGTTACCACCACATGGGCGAGGCCGGTCAGGATGGCGACGTTCGTCCCCGGCTTGATCGGCAAATGATAGGCCGCTTCGATATGCGGTGAGCGCACGAGATCGGTTCGCCGCGGGTCGATAACGATGATTTTCGCGCCTTCCCGCAGCCTTTTCTTCATGCGCGAGGCGAAGACAGGATGTGCATCGGCCGGGTTTGCGCCGATAAGCAGCATCACGTCGCATGCTTCAATGGAATCGAAGTCCTGCGTGCCGGCGGAACTGCCCAGCGTGGTGTTGAGGCCATAGCCGGTCGGCGAGTGGCAGACGCGCGCGCAGGTGTCCACGTTGTTGTTGCCGAAACCCTGTCGAACCAACTTCTGCACGAGATAGGTTTCCTCGTCCGTGCAGCGCGAGGAAGTTATGCCGCCGATCGAACCGCGGCCATACTTCGCCTGGATGCGCCTGAACTCGGAGGCGGCGCGTCCAAGCGCCTCCTCCCATGTCGTTTCCCGCCATGGGTCGGTGACCTTCTCGCGGACCATCGGGGTGAGGATACGATCCGGATGCGAGGCATAGCCGTAGGCGAAGCGGCCCTTGACGCAGGAATGGCCATGATTGGCCTTGCCTGCCTTGTAGGGCATCATGCGCACGACCTCGTCGCCCTTCAATTCCGCCTTGAAGTTGCAGCCGACGCCGCAATAGGCGCAGGTCGTGACGACAGAGCGGTCCGGCATACCCTTTGCGAGGATCGGCTTTTCGCGCAGCGCGTCGGTCGGGCAGGCCTGCACGCAGGCTCCGCAGGATACACATTCGGAATCGACGAAATCCTCGGCCATGCTCGCAACGATGCGGCTCTCAAAACCGCGGCCTTCCACGGTCAGCGCGAACGTGCCCTGTACGTCGGCGCAGGCGCGCACACAGCGCGAGCAGACGATGCATTGCGAGGGGTCGTAGATGAAATAGGGGTTCGATTCGTCCTTCACCATATGGTCGATGGTGAGATGGCCGCCTCCGGGGGCGACGCCGCCTCCATTGTCGGTGGCGACATGGTTGCGGCCATCGACGCCGTAGCGGTTCTCCGCAAGCCCGACCAGCGAGATCACATGGTCGAACTCGCTGGCGCCGGTGCCGGCCTTCCCGCTCCGGCCGACCGGGTGATCGGAAACGTAAAGCTCCATGACGCCCTTGCGCAGGGTGTCGAGCCGATCGCTCCTCGTATGCACCGCCATGCCTTCGCCGACCGGCGTCGTGCAGGAGGCGGGCGTGCCGTTGCGGCCCTCGATCTCGACCAGGCAGACCCGGCAGGAACCGAAGGAATCCAGCATGTCGGTCGCGCACAGCTTTGGTATTTCGATGCCTGCCTCCATGGAGGCGCGCATGATGGACGTACCCTCCGGCACGGTGACGGACCTGCCGTCGACCGTCAGCGTGACCTGCTTCTCGGCCTTGGATCTGGGCGTTCCGTAGTCGGTTTCCCGAATGAGGGACATGGTTGTGTCTCCTGTTCCTTGACGGCCGCCTCTCTCCTCATGGGGAAAGAGGCGGGGGCCATTATTCCGCCGCCTCGCGCATCGGATGCGGGCGAAAATCCTCGGGAAAGTGCTTCAGCGCGCTCAGCACCGGGTAGGGGGTAAAGCCACCGAGGGCGCAGAGCGATCCAAACTTCATCGTGTTGCAGAGGTCTTCGAGCAGTTCGATCTGCTTCTCCGGCTCCACGCCCCTGTTTCTCCTGGATTGCGCGATCCGGTCGGCGACCTCGACACCGCGCACCGAACCGACGCGGCAAGGGGTGCATTTGCCGCAACTCTCGACCGCGCAGAACTCCATGGCGAAGCGCGCCTGCTTCAGCATCTCGACGGTGTCGTCGAAAACGACGATCCCGGCGTGGCCGATCAGCCCGTCCTTGGCAGCGAACGCTTCGTAGTCGAAAGGCGTGTCGAAAAGCTCACGCGGGAAATAGGCGCCGAGCGGCCCGCCGACCTGCACCGCGCGGACCGGCCTGCCGGATTTCGTGCCGCCGCCGATGTCGTCGACGATCTCGCCCAGCGTCAGGCCGAAGGCCGCTTCGAACAGGCCCGGATACCTGGCGTTGCCGGCAATCTGGATGGGGATCGTGCCACGCGAGCGGCCGAGGCCGAAATCCTTGTAATAGGCCGCTCCCTTGTCCATGACGATCGGCACGGAGGCCAGCGAAATCACGTTGTTGATGACCGTCGGCCGCCCGAACAGGCCCTTGTGCGCCGGCAGCGGCGGCTTGGCGCGCACCTGGCCGCGCTTGCCTTCGAGGCTGTCGAGCAGCGCCGTCTCCTCGCCGCAGACATAGGCGCCGGCGCCCATTCGCACTTCGATATCGAAAGCATTTGGCGAGCCGAGCACCGACTTGCCGAGAACACCGGCTTTGCGGGCCACCGCCAGCGCCTCGTTCAGAGCTTTCCCGGCGTGCGGATATTCGGAACGCAGATAGATGTAGCCTTTGGTGGCGCCGACCGCGATCGCGGCGATCGTCATGCCCTCGATCAGAACGAAAGGATCGCCCTCCATGATCATGCGGTCGGAAAAGGTGCCGCTATCGCCCTCGTCTGCGTTGCAGACGATGTATTTGAGCTCGCCCGGCGCATCGAGCACCGTTTTCCATTTGATGCCGGTCGGGAAGCCGGCGCCGCCGCGCCCGCGCAAGCCGGAATCGGTCACCTGCTGGACAATTCCGGCCGGCGCCATCTTCAGCGCTTTTTCCAGGCCGACAAGGCCGCCATGGGCCTTGTAATCCTCAAGCGACACAGGATCGGTGATGCCGACGCGCGCGAAGGTCAGGCGCGTCTGCCGGCCCAGAAAGGGAATTTTCTCGGGATC
This sequence comes from Mesorhizobium sp., assembly GCA_049647745.1. Taxonomy (GTDB): domain Bacteria; phylum Pseudomonadota; class Alphaproteobacteria; order Rhizobiales; family Rhizobiaceae; genus Mesorhizobium. Next base: position 5,031 of record JBARYG010000160.1, on the reverse strand, counting down.
ACCGAGCGACAGGGCGTGCTCGCCGCCCGATAGAAAACCCGTATCAAAGAGCGAGCCAACGTCCTTCGCCGTTACCGGCCCGTAGGCGATGCGGCCCGAAGGCGTCTCGACCTCGACCATCGGCTCCAGCCAATAGAGGCCGCGCGAACCGTTGCGCACGAGTTTCGCATTAATGCCGCGCGTCTCGATCTCGCGGGAGATCGCGTCCGCCACCTTTTCAGCGCCAAGCGCGAGTGCGCCCGAATCGCGCGGAACGTAGATCGTCACCGTCATTGGCGTACCTCCGCGACGATCTCGCCGATCCTTTCCTCGTCGAGCCGGCCAACGACCTCGCCATCGAGCATGGCTGACGGAGAGCAGGCGCAGAGCCCGAGGCAATAGACGGGCTCCAGCGTTACCGCCCCGTCCTTGCTCGTCTCGTGCCAGTCGATGTCGAGTGCGTTTTTCAACCGGTCGGCCATTTCATCGCCGCCCATCGCCTGGCAGGATTCGGCGCGGCATACCTTCAGCACATGCCGGCCGGCAGGCCGTTCGCGATAGTCGTGGTAGAAGGAGGCGACGCCATAAACCTCTGCGCGTGACAGGTTCAGGCCGGAGGCGATCACCGGCAGCGCTTCCTGCGGCACATACCCAAATTCATTCTGGATTTCATGAAGGATAGGCAGCAACGGGCCTTCCAGCTTTTTCTTCTCATCGACAATCGATGTCGTTCGGGCCGCGATCCCAACGTCTTTCGGTTGCGTTATCATGCATATTTTCCATGATCTTGGAAATTAGTTATCAGATGACACAAAAGGGATGAAATTACCGGAAATCAATATGCGTGTTTCGTTGATCGATAGGAATTATCTATCGACCAACGGCAGGCATCCCGGCTACGGGAAGCTGCCGAACCTACTTCTCGGTCTGGAGAATCCGCGCGAGCGATATGGCTTCATCGATCAGCGCAGCTACTAGCGGCGTATTCGGCTCCCGGTGCGTCGTCACCAATCCAACGCTGTGGCTGGCGTCGGGATCAATGATCGGGATGGCACGGATCGGTTCGGCAAAGCCCAATGTTTCCGCCAGATTGAGCGGCATGATGGACGACCATTTGCCGGTACGGATGTGCGAGAACAGCACGATCATCGAGTTCGATTCCAGCATTGGGCGGACCTGTTCGCCGACCTTGGACAGATGCTGGTCGATGATGCGGCGGTTCTGCATGTCGGGAGTCAGCAAACACAGCGGCATGCGGCTGACTTCGGCCCAGCTCACGGTCTGGCGGACAGAGTACGGATTTCCCGCTGCGGTAATCAGCTGGTAGCGTTCGCTGTACAACGGTACGCTGGTCACCCTGCCCAGAGGCTCATTGTCGAGATAGGTGATCCCCGCGTCGATCTCGAAATTGCCGAGCAGGGACAATATCTCTATGGATGTCCGCGACAGTATCGAGAAGGTCACGCCGGGGTGCTTTTCCCGGAAGGGCGTAGTCAAGCGTGGCATCATCGCCAGAGCGGTCGGAATGGTCGCGATGCGAATGCGCCCGGACAAGCCATGGCGTGCAGCGCGCATCTCCTCGCGCATCGAATGCGCGTCGCCGACGATCCGTCGCGCCCAGGCCAATACCTGCGCGCCTTCGGGGGTCAAGCCCTGAAAGCGCGAACCACGCTTGACCAGCATGACGCCGAGCTGATCTTCAAGCTGCTTGATCGCTGCGGAAAGGGTAGGCTGCGTCACGCCCGACATCTCGGCGGCGCGGCCGAAATGCTCTTCTCGCGCCAGAGCAATGAAGAATTCCAGCTTGTCGATCATGGCGCGACTGTAATGACGCACGAACGATCCGTATACCGCTGAAAATCCAGTGGCTTTCTTCTGGAGCGTGTCTCCCGAAAGTGGGAACCGGTTTCGGGGTAACGACATGCGAAGAAGCGAAGGCCCGAAGCACGCCAGGCGAATCCGAAAGATCGCGACGTGCTTTAGTCAGACGCGAGCCGGCGGCGCTGCGCCACTCAGGCGCTTCTTGTTCCCAGTGCAGGAAAGTTCACTGCCACGCCAAGCCCCGGTCGCCTGTCCTGCAACTCGATCTTCGCGCCATGCAGGTCGGCAATGGCACGCACTAGGCTGAGGCCGAGGCCGTTGCCGGGGGTGGAACGGCTCTTGTCGAGACGGTAGAGCCGCTGAAACACTTTTTCCCGTTCTCCGGCGGGAATGCCGGGGCCATCGTCGGCGACCGTCGCGACGATACGGTCGCCGTGTCGCCTCACGGACAATTCGATTTCCGTGCCGTGCGGGCAATGTCGAAGCGCATTCTCCACCAGATTGGCCAGCATCTGGGTAAGAAGTTCGCGATCTCCCCTTATCCGGCCTCCCGGCCCCTGCAGCGTTCTTCGGATCGACAGCGTCTTGCCGTCGTCTTCGGCGACCTCAGCATAGATTTCGGCGATCGTATTGACCACATCGTCGAGGTTCACGTCGGTAAAACGCGCCTTGCGGGCGCCGGCCTCTATTTGGGCGATGCGCAGCAAAGCCTCGAAGGTTTCGTTGATCTGCGCGCTTTCGGTACGCGCCTCGACCAGATTATCGGAAATATCCTGCCTTGAAACGTTCTTCTCGACGGCTGCTTCCAAGATCATCTGGAGGCGGTTCAGGGGTGTTTTCAGATCGTGCGCTATGTTGGCGCTGACCTGCTTCATGCCCTCAACGAGCGTGGACAGGCGATCCAACGCAGCATTGATCCGGCCGGAGACCACGTCGATATCGTCGCCGTTTCCGGTCAACGGAATGCGCGCATCGAGCTGGCCATCGGACACGCTCACCATCGTGGCGGCAATTCCATCAAGGCGCCGCTGGACACGGGAAGCGAGCAGGGCGCCGCCGGCCACCGCAAGCCCGGTGATCAGCAAGGTTGCCCAGCCAAAGCCCATCAGGACGATGGTCTCCATCTCTTCGGTTTCTGCAAAGTTCTGCGCGACGGTGAGAGTGTTTCTCCCCACCGGCCCCGAATAGGCTCGATAGCCTGTCTCTACCGGTATGCCGGCCGCTCCTTCCTTCAGTGTGGAAAACCCTGCCGGCAATTTTGGAGCCGTGAAATTTCCGGCCAGACGCTCGCCGGACGGACCCATGAGGGAGAAAAGTTGTTCCTTCGCCGCACTTAGCCGAGCATGGCTTTCCACCGTGGCGATGAGGTCTTCGGTATCCTCGCCGGCGTAAGTCGCCGCCACCACGGAATAGGTATTTTGGACCGCTTGATCGAGGCGGTCGGCCAGATCGGCGCTCATAATGCGGTAGACGACAGCGCCTGACAGAACGAAGGCCAGCACGAACAGAAGGGCAAAGGTCAGCGCCAGCCGAAACGGCGTGCTGCGAAACAAGCTAGTACGGCGCATGCAGGCTGTAGCCCGTATTGCGTATGGTGTGGAGAAGCTGGGTTTCGAACGGTTTGTCGATCTTGGCGCGCAGCCGGCTGATATGCGTCTCGACGACGCTGGTCTTGGGGTCGAAGTGAAAATCCCATACGCGCTCCAGCAACATGGTGCGGGTGATGACCCGTCCCTCGCCGCGCATCAGCACTTCCAGCAGGCTGAACTCCCGTTGCTGAAGATCGATCATCTGGCCTTGGCGCGTAACCTGCCGCCGGATCAGGTCCATCTCGAGGTCGCCGACCTTCAGGGTGGTTTTCTGGTCCTGCGCCGGAGGGCGCCGCCCGAGCGCGTTGATGCGCGCCAGCAACTCGGAAAAAGCGAAGGGTTTGACCAGATAATCGTCGCCCCCCGCCTCGAGGCCTTCGACGCGGTCGTCGACGCCGCCGACGGCGGTGAGAAACAGCACCGGCGTCTTGACCCCGGCGGCGCGCGCCGCCCTGACCATGGAGAGGCCGTCCAGCCCCGGCAGCATCCGATCCACGACGATAACATTATAGGCTTCGCGGGTCGCGGCGAACAGCGCATCACGGCCATCGGCCAGGACATCGCAGACGTGCCCGGCTTCCGTCAGGCCCTTGGCGATATAGTCCGAGGTCTTTTTGTCGTCCTCGACGGCAAGAATGCGCATGAGCGGCCCGGTGCAATTTCCCTGGATGATATTTACGACAATCGACGAAGCCTGTCGCGCACCGATCGGGGCCTATCGCGCCTTGACCTCGGCAAGCGTCTCTTCTTCTTCGGCGTCGTCATGACCGCTTCTCGTGATTGTCATGTAGACAACGATCAGGACGATCGCGCCGAGGAAGATGAAACTGGTGACGGTGGTGCCCAGGCCGAGACCACCATATTCGATCGGTTGCGAAAGCAGGTCGCCGAAGGACGCGCCAAGCGGGCGCGTGAGGATATAGGCGAGCCAGAATGCCAGGATCGCGTCAATGTTCAGCACGTAGTAGGCAAAGGCGATCATCCCGATGACCACGGCGAATAGCAGTCCGGTGGCGAGATATCCCAACTGGAAGGATTCTGCGATGAGATCGCCGGCGGCGGTGCCGAGCGAAAAGGTGAAAAGGATCGCCAGCCAGTAGAAGGTTTCACGCCGGGTCGTGAAGATCGAATGGATCGAAAGCGTCCGCTCGCTGGCGTACCAGACGGCGAAAGTGGCGGCGAGCGCTATGCTGAAGGCGATCGTGGTGGTTTCCAGCCGCACCCCGAAATTGTCGACGAGGTTGTCGGTGATCAAAGTGCCGACGACGCTGATCAGCACCACCGCCAGCCAATAGGCCCAGGGAACGTAGCGCTTTTGCCGGAACTGGAGCACGAGTGCGATAATCAGGATCGCGCTCATGAACAGCGAGGTGGCGGTCAGCCCGTAACCTAGATTGACCGCCAGATAATCGGCCGCGGTCTCGCCGACGGTGACTGCCATCAGCTTGATCAGCCAGAAGTCTACGGTGACTTTCGGGACGCGGTTTAGTGCAGGTTCAAGGCGCTTGCTGGCTGGCGAGAGCATGATGGCTATCCTGTCGGTGAGGGGGCTTACTTGCCCATGATCTTCAGGGCTTGGGCGAAGAAATCGTCGGCGCGCTTGTCGTCGTCGGCGTTGCAGCGCTCGACGCCCTTGGTTTCC
>JBARYG010000159.1:0-3893 GCA_049647745.1 Mesorhizobium sp. | reverse complement strand
CAGCCAAGCCGGCCGCGAAGGCCAATGCGCAGTCCGTGACGACGCCGGCCACCGTGGCGGCGGTGCCGCAGCGCCCGTCCGACCAGCCTGTCGACATCGTCGGCGAGGTCAAGCCCGACGAAGTCGCCTCCATCAGCCCGGCAGCCGCTTCGGCCGGTTCGTGGTCGATGCAGATCGCTTCCCAGCCCAGCGCCGACAGCGCCCAGTCCACCTACAAGGATCTGGCCAAGCGCTATGCCAGCGTTCTGGACGGCCACACCGCCAACATCGTCAAGGCCGACATCGCCGGCAAGGGCACGTTCTACCGCGTGCGTGTCCCGGCCAATTCGCGCAACGACGCCATCAGCCTGTGCGAGAGCTACAAGGCGGCCGGCGGCAATTGCTTCGTCTCGAAGTGATCGTCTGAGCGAAATGGTCGCCTGAATTCAGGCGGTTGCTGAAATCAAAACCGGCGCGGCCTTCAGGCAGCGCCGGTTTTTCTTATCGGGATTCCGTAATCCTTAGCTTCAGCGCTTCGGCAGCCACTTCTTTTCGATACGGCAAATCATGGTGTAGGCCGGATCGAAGACATTGCCGACATCGTAGCGCACGACCTGTCCCATCAGGTGGCTCGCGGCGACGGCGCTCAGGCCATAGTCGCCGGTCAGCCAGTTGAACATGTCGGTCGTGGCGTGTTGCAGCGCCTGGTCGAGCGGCCTCGCATTGCCGACCGAAAAGATATCGGTGGCGCTTTCGCCGCGCGGCCAGACCAGGTTGCGGTTCTTTTCGACCGTCAGGCGCACTTCGACCTCGAAGCAGGTCTCGATGCCGGTGCCGACGATTTCGCCGTCGCCCTGCGCCGCATGGCAGTCGCCGAGGAAAAACAGCGCGCCGGGCACGGCGACGGGAAACCACACGGTCGCTCCGGGACGAAAACCGCGATAGTCCATGTTGCCGCCGTTCTCGGCGCTGGTTGCGGTGGAAAAGGCTTGTCCCAGCGATGGCGCGACCCCGAAGCAGCCGATCATCGGCTCCAGCGGCAGCATGAAATCCTCAAGGCCCGGCACTACCGGGTCGGGCGTCACCGTCAGAGCTTGAAGGTCGATGCGCCAGTTCGTCTTGTCGCGCGGCGGCAGGTCGCGGACGAATTCCGGATCGACGACGTTGCCGGCAAGAGAGGCGCGGGTCCAGCCCGTTTCCCGTATAGGTGTCATCCGCAGGATTTCCACCCTGAGGGCATCGCCCGGTTCGGCCCCGGTCACGAAAACAGGGCCGTTCATCGGATTGGGCTCGGGCGCGCGCTGCACGCCGTCCTTGTCGATGCCATGGGCGTCGATGGTTTCGGTGACGACCGTGTCGCCGGAAGCGATGGTGAGGGCGGGCGGCAAAGTGCCGAGCACATTATGCCATAAGGCGGCGGTGAGGCGATGCGTTGTCATGATCGCAGGCGTAGCCCAGCGCCGCCATCCCGGCAAGGTTGCCCGTGGCTGCGGCGGTGCAGCGAGCCAAGTCGGATCGGCCGCCGACCTGATTCCATTTCGTTTCGCAAGGCCTTAAACTGCCTGCATGACCGAATCAAAATCCATGATCCTGGGATGTGCCGGGAAATCGCTCACCCGGGACGAAATCCGCTTCTATCGCGGCGAGTGTCCATGGGGCTTCATCCTGTTTGCCCGCAACATCAGCGAGCCGGAACAGATCCGCGACCTGGTCGCCGAAATGCGCGATTGCATCGGGCGTCCCGATGCGCCGGTGTTCATCGATCAGGAAGGGGGAAGGGTGCAGCGCCTGCGCCCGCCGCTGGCGCCCAACTATCCGGCGGGTGCCGCCCTTGGCGCGCTGTGGCGCGACGATCACGACGAAGGCACGCGCGCCGCCTGGCTGCTCGGCCGGTTGCACGCCTTCGACCTTGCCCGCTACGACCTCAGTTCCGATTGCCTGCCGGTGCTCGACGTGCCGATCGAGGGCGCCAGCGACGTCATCGGAGCGCGTGCCTACGGAAAAGAGCCGAAGAGCGTCACCGAACTGGGCCGTGCTGCTGCCGAGGGCCTGATGGCGGGCGGCGTGCTGCCGGTGATGAAGCATATTCCCGGCCATGGTCGCGCTTTTGCCGACACCCATTTCGAACTGCCGACCGTCGATGCCTCGCTGGACGATTTGCGCCGGCACGATTTCGAGCCGTTCCGGCAACTCGCACACCTGCCGGCGGCGATGACGGCGCATGTCATTTTCAGCGCCGTCGATCCGAACAATCCGGCGACCACCTCCGGCAAGGTGATCGAGGAGGTCATTCGCCGCGAGATCGGCTTTGACGGGCTTTTGATCAGCGATGACACCTCGATGAAGGCACTTTCTGGGGATTTCCCGACAAAGGCGGCGTCGATCCTTGCGGCGGGCTGCGATCTGGTCCTTCACTGCAACGGCGTTTTCGAGGAAATGGCGGGCATCGCCTCGCGCACCACCGGGCTGGAAGGCAAGGCGCTGGAACGCGCCAACCGCGCGCTTTCGGTGATCGGCAAGGGCGATGCGGCCAAGGAGGCGGACATCCGCGAGGAATTCGCGACCTATTTCGAAGCGGTGGCCTGAAGGGGAGAACAAGCGGCGTTGGCGCAGACAGGGACGACAAAGCCCGGCAAATCCACTCCGATGGAAACCATCTGGACGGAGGGCGAGGATTCGCGCCTGACCGGCGATCCCTCGCTGGTGGTCGATGTCGCCGGTTTCGAAGGCCCGCTCGACCTGTTGCTGCACCTTGCCCGGAACCAGAAGGTCGATCTGTCGCGGATTTCCATCCTCGCGCTTGCCGAGCAATATCTGGCTTTCATCGATCAGGTGAGGGCGGTGCGGCTGGAACTGGCGGCCGACTATCTGGTGATGGCGGCATGGCTTGCCTTCCTCAAGTCGAAGCTTCTGATCCCGAAACAGCCGGGCGACGAGGGCGAGAGCGGCGAGGAACTGGCGGCGGTGCTGCAATTCCGCCTGAAGCGGCTGGAGGCCATGCGCGATGCCGCCGCCCGGCTGGTCAACCGCAACCGGCTCGGTCGCGACGTGTTCGCGCGCGGCATGCCCGAAATGGTCATCGTGGAAAAGCGCAACGCCTTTTCCGCCTCGCTCTACGACCTGCTGACGGCTTACGCCATCCAGCGCCAGAAGCAGGCGATCACCAATGTGCGCATCGCCAGGCGCGGCGTCTGGTCGCTCAAGGAGGCGCGCGACATTCTCTCGCGCCTGATCGGCTCGATCGGCGACTGGACCGCGCTCGACCGCTATCTGATCGAATATCTGGCCACTCCCGAAGAGCGGCGCACGGCTACCGCCAGTTCGTTCGCGGCCTCGCTGGAACTTGTGCGCGAAGGCAAGCTGGAGGTTCGCCAGCAGGAAGCGTTCGCGCCGATCTATCTGCGCGGCCGCGCCCCGCGCGTTCCGGTGGCCGAGGTGGCGCCATGAGCGAAGCGGGCGGCGCATCCGTCATTCCGTTCAAGCCGGGCGACGAGGCCGGCGAGGGCGCCGCCGCGAACCCGATGGAGCGGCTGCATCTGGCTGAAGCGGTGCGCATGGCCGAGGCGATCGTCTTCGCCAGCGCCGAGCCGGTCAGCGCAAAACAGCTTGCCGCCCGCTTGCCCGACGGCATCGACATCGCTGCCGCCATGGCCGAGTTGCAGCAGATTTATGCGCGGCGCGGCGTCAATCTGGTCAGGGTCGGCGATGCCTGGGCGTTCCGCACGGCGGGCGATCTGGCCTTCCTGATGAGCCGCGACACGGTGCAGCAGCGCAAGCTTTCGCGCGCGGCGCTCGAAGTGCTGGCCATCATCGCCTACCACCAGCCGGTGACGCGCGCCGAGATCGAGGAGATCCGGGGCGTCGAGACCTCCAAGGGGACGCTCGACACGCTCCTGGAGACGGAGTGGGTGAGG
>JBARYG010000158.1:0-12145 GCA_049647745.1 Mesorhizobium sp. | reverse complement strand
TCGACGTGCTGTTCGGCCCCTATACCAGCGGCTCGACCATCGCCGTGCAGCCGATCTGCCAGAAATACCAGGTGCCGATGATTTCCGGCTCGGCGGAATCGCCGAACGTCTGGAAGGCCAAGCCCGAGTTCAACTTCGGCATCATTCCGTCCGTGGATACGACCTCCGGCCTGTCGATCGGCGTGCTGGCCAAGGAGTCCAACCCCGCCGCCAAGACCGTTGCGGTGATCGGCGTTAACGAGCCGTTCTCAAAGGAGACGGGCGAAGGTTTCCGCGACGGCGTCAAGGCCGCCGGGCTTGAATTGGTCGCCTACGAACTGGTGCCGCCGGAAGGCGACCTGACCCCGGTCATCTCCAAGATCGCGGCGCTCAAGCCCGACGTGCTGGCCGTCGGCGGCCATGAGGAAATCCTGATCAACGTGGTCAAGACCTCGAAGTCGCTGAACTACCGACCGAAGGCGCTGATCATGCATTACGGTATCACCAACCCGGCCTTCGCCAAGGCGCTGGGCGCCGATGCCGACGGCACGACCGGCGTGGTGGTGTGGCTGCCGACGGTCGCCTACAAGGACGATCTCTTCGGCACGGCCAAGGAATTTTCCGACATGGCCGCGAAGAAGCTGGGGGGCGAGCCCGACTATACGGCAGCCGGCTGTGCGGCGAGCGGCCTGGTGCTGGGCGATGCACTGAAGCGCCTCGGCAAGAAGCCGGCCCTCAAGCCGGAGGACCGCGTGGCGCTGAAAGACGCCATCGCCGAAACCGACATCCAGACCTTCTACGGGCCGATCAAGTTCGAGAAGGAAGGCCCGCACTATCACGACAACACCCAGCCAATACCGGTGCTGGTCCAGATCCAGGACGGCAATGTCGTCGCGGTCGGTCCGAAGGATGCGGCAGCGGCGAAGTACATCTATCCGCTGCCGGCCTGGAAGTAAGCGATACCGACGGAATGCGGGCTGCTTCACCGCCGCCCGCATTCCCGCCCGCCGACGCGGCAACGGTTGCGCATGCCTGAAAAATGACGGACGATGCCGTCTCGCCGCCGCGAGAGGTTCCCTTGGGGGCCTACCGCCGTAAAAATATCCGCCCTCCCGTTTTCCTCACCGACGAACGGTTGCCGCCTTGGATCTTTTTTTCCAGACCCTGCTGAACGGCCTTCTGATCGGCGGCGTCATCGCCACCTTCACCATCGCCTTCCAGCTCACCTTCGGCGTGCTGCACGTCATCGACTTCGCCGTCGGCGGCTGGGTCGTGCTGGGCGGCTATCTCGGCTACTATATGGCTGCCGGTCTGGGCTTCGACGGTTTCCTGGCGATCCCGCTGGCCTTCTTCCTGTTCGGCGCGCTCGGCTATCTCATCGGCCCGGTCCTCTATAACGTCCGCAACAGCCGAACGGCGCGACCTGAACTGATGGCGCTGGCGCTGACCTTCGGCCTGTTCACGCTTCTGCGCGGCGGCATGCTGACCGCGTGGGGGTTCAATACCTACAGCGTGCAAACGGCGCTGAGCGGCGAGAGCCTGGCCATCGGGCCGGTGACGGTGCCGTTGATCCGCGTCGCGGCGGCGGTGTTCGCGGTGGCGATCGCCGGCGGCCTGTTCATCTTCCTCTATCGGACGCGCTACGGGCTTGCGATCCGCGCGACGGCGGAAAACCGCCAGAACGCCGCCCTGATGGGCGTCAACATCCGTCGTCTCAGCGCCAATGTCTACGGGCTCTATGCCGGCATTACCGCGATGGCCGGCGTGCTGATGGGCTCGATCTATTCGGTCAACCCGGAGGTCGGCCTGCGCTATACGCTGTTCGCCTTCTTCGTGGCGGTGCTGGCGGGCCTCGGCTCGGTCGGCGGCGCGCTGGTGGCGGCGCTGCTGCTCGGTGTCATCGAAGCGTTCGTTTCCACCTATGTCGGGTCCAGCTATTCGCTGCTGGCGATCTTCGCCACGCTCTTCCTGGTCCTTCTCATCTCCCCGAAGGGGATCTTGCGGAGAGGATTGTGACATGGCGGCGAAGCCCGTGAAATCGCGCCTGCCCGCCCTCGCCCTGCTCGCCGTTATCCTGGTCGCGCTGGCGCTGATGCCGCTTCTGGTCAACAATTACTGGCTGCGCATCGCTACCGGCGCACTGATGTGGGCGGGGCTCGCCTGCTCCTGGAACATTCTGGGCGGCTATGCCGGCTACATCAATTTCGGCCACTCGGCCTTCTTCGGCCTCGGCTCCTATACGACCGCCTTCCTCATGAACGACCCGTTCGGCCTGCCCTTCCTCGTCACCATTCCGGCCGGCATCGTGGTCACCGCCCTGTTCGCCATCATCATCGGCGCGCCAACGCTCAGGTTGCGTGGCGCCTATTTCGCCATCGCCACATGGGCCTTCGCCGAGGTGCTCATCCAGTTCGCCTCGGTGGTGGATTTCACCGGCGGCATCGGCGGCATCGGCCTACCGCCCTACCTCAACGAGCGCTTTTTCTACTACGCCATGTTCGGCGCGGCGGCCCTGGTCTATCTCATCACCTGGGCGCTGTTCGAACGTTCCCGCTTCGGCCTGAAGGTCAAGGCGCTGCGCGACCATGAACCGGCCGCCGAGGCGATGGGCATCAACACCTCGCTGGTCAAGCTGCAGACCTTTGTGCTCAGCGCCGTGACCGCCTCCGTGTTCGGCGCGATCTTCGCCTACTGGGTCACCTTCATCAATCCGAAGTCGGTGTTCGGCGGCGACATCACCGACCAGATGGTGGTGATGGTGCTGCTCGGCGGGCTTGGCAGCCTGTGGGGTCCGGCCGTCGGCGGCGTGGCGCTGTTCGTGGTCAACCGCATGGTATGGATGTACTGGGGCGACACCGCCTTCTACATCGCGGTGCTGGGCGCGGCGATCGTGCTGGTGGTGCTGTTCCTGCCCAACGGCATTGCCGGCCTGTTTGCAAGGCGCAAGACGAACGCGCTGGAAAAGGCAGCCGGCAAACTCCTAGGCAGCGGCGAAGGAGGGCGGCCATGAGCGAGGCCACGCAACTGCCGCCGATCGGCGATCCCATCCTTACGGTGCGCGACCTGCAAAAGCACTTCGGCGGCATCAAGGCCGCTAACGGTGTCAGCCTGGAGGTGGGGCGGCGTGAGATCGCCGGGCTAATCGGCCCCAACGGCTCCGGCAAATCTACGCTGTTCAGCCTCGTTTCCGGCACGGTGACGCCGGACAGCGGCCAGATCCGCTTCGACGGCCATGACATCGCCGGCAGCAAGGCGCATGCCATCGCGCGGCTTGGCCTGGCGCGTACCTTCCAGATTCCGGCCATGTTCGACAACATGACGGTGACCGAAAACCTGCTTGCCGCCGCCGCTCAGGGACACTGGGCCGGCGCGCATGAACGGGCAGAAGAGACGCTGGCGCTGCTCAAGCTTGAGCATGTCGCCGACAACCGTGCCTCCGACCTTTCCGGCGGGCAGCAGAAGCTGCTCGAATTCGGCCGCGTCGTCATGCGGCAGGCGAGCCTCATCCTGCTCGACGAGGTGACGGCGGGCGTCCATCCCAACATCCGCAAGATCATCCTGGAAGCCATCGCGCGGCTGCGCGAACGCGGCATCACCTTCCTCGTCATCGAGCACGACATGGAAATGGTGCGCAGCGTGTGCGACCGCATCATCGTCATGGATTCGGGGCGCGTGGTGACCAGCGGGACCTTCAACGACATCGTTCGCAATTCGGAAGTCATGCAAACCTATCTGGGGCGACCGCAATGACGACGCTCGCCGCCGAAAACATCGTCACCGGCTACGGCAAGCAGGAGATCGTCCACGGCGTCTCGCTGACGGCGGAAGCGGGCAAGATCACCTGCATCTTCGGGCCGAACGGGTGCGGCAAATCCACCTTCCTGAAGGCCATCGCAGGCGCGCTGCCGGTGTGGGGCGGCTCGGCCAGCCTCGACGCCACTACGCTCAGCAACCTTGCCGTCCACGAAGTGGTGCGGCAGGGGCTGGTGCTGATGCCGCAAGGCGGCGGCGTGTTCCCGCGCCTGACGGTGCTGGAGAACCTGCGCATGGGCGGCTACGCGATTGCCGACCGCCACGCGGTGCAGCAGCGGATCGAGGCGCTGATCGACCAATATCCCTCGCTGGCGCGGCGGCGGCGCACGGCGGCCGGCGCGCTTTCCGGCGGCGAACAGGCGATGCTGTCGCTGGCGCGCGCATTGGTTTCGAAGCCGCGCTTCATCCTGCTCGACGAACCGTCCGCCGGCCTGTCGCCGGCCATGGTGATCGAGACGCTGGAACGCATCACCGGGCTGACAAAACAGGGCATCGGCATATTGATGGTCGAGCAGAACATCCGCGAGGCGATGCCGATCGCCGACAAGATCTACATCCTCGCTGCCGGTGAAAAGCGCTTCGAGGGCACGCCCAGCGACGTGCGCGACGACCGCCAGATCATGGACATCTACATGGGCGGCGCCTGAACGGCGTCACCCGGAAACCGGATCCGGCTTTCATTCAGCGCAATCAAGCCCTTGCTAAATAAGCGATATCGTATCGTGGCGCGAGATTTCTGCTTGCGCACGTCGGAACTTCGAATACTGTTCACGGCATCAACAGGAGGATCGCGCCCGGCTTTTCGGGCTACGCATCATCATGCACCGAAATCAATAAAGGGAGGAGCCCCGATGGCCACCAAGAAACTTTCCGCGGCTGCGATTTTTGTCGCCGCGACAATGATGGCCTGGCCGGGCACGGCTTCCGCGGAAGATATCGTTCTGGGGGCGTCGGTACAGTTGACCGGACCTTCCGCGAATACCGGCCGCTACTACAAGGACGCCTATGAATTCACCGTCGACAAGATCAACGAGGCGGGCGGCATCGATGTCGGCGGCGAGAAACATAAGCTGGCGTTGAAAATTTACGACAACCAGTCGGACGTCAATCTGAGCGTGCGCCAGTACACGCAACTCGTCTCGCAGGACAAGGTCGCTCTCCTGCTCGGCCCGTTCGCCTCGAACTTCGCACTTGCCGATTCCGCCGTTTCCGAAAAATACCAGATCCCCATGGTTCAGGGCGGCGGCGCTTCGGATCAGATTTTCGCGCGCAAGTTCAAATATATTTTCGGCACGCTCGCCCCTGCCAGCAATTATTTCGGCTCGACAGTGGCAATGCTGAAGGAACTCGATCCGGCGCCCAAATCCGTAGCCCTGCTTTATGCCGACGATGCCTTCGACGTTTCTGTCGCCGACGGGACGCGCCCCCTGCTCAAGGATGCGGGTCTGACGATCGCGCTGGACGAAAAATACAGTTCCAACGCCAGCGACTTCAACTCGCTGCTTTCGCAGATCAAGAGCAGCGGAGCCGAGGTGGTGCTGGTCGCCGGCCATGAGACCGAAATCCTCAATTTCGTGCGCCAGGCCAAGAGCCTCGCGGTTGCGCCCAAGCTCTATTCGTTCACCGTCGGCGTGCCGAGCGAGGATTTCCGCAAGGCGCTGGGCGCGGACGCCGACTACGCCTTCGGCATGACCGCCTGGCTGCCCTCCACCGATCTCAAGGACAAGTGGTTCGGCGACGCCGCGACCTTCGCCAAGGACTACAAGGCGAAGTTCGGCTATGATCCGGACTATCACGCCGCGTCGGGCGCCGCCGATGTCGAGGCACTGGCGCAGGCCATCCAGGATGCCGGCGGCACCGACCCGGCCAAGGTGCGCGATGCGCTGGCGGCCCTGAAGCTCGACAGCCTCTACGGCAAGATCGCCTTCGCCGCCAACGGCCAGATCGACCTGCCGCAAACCGTCATCCAGGTCCAGGGCGGCGAGGTCGCCGCCATCTATGGCGCGAACGGGTTCATCAAGAAGCCAAAATACCCGATGCCGGCCTGGAATGCGCGCTGAACAGGCCGACTGACCCGGCCTCAGGAAAATAAGGGAGGACGAGATGGATCTGCTCGCGCAAATCCTGATCAACGGCGTCCTTCTGGGCGGGCTCTACGCCATCATGGCGCTGGGGCTCGCCCTTGTCTGGGGCGTGCTCAACATCGTCAACCTGGCGCACGGCGCATTCATCATGCTGGGCGCCTATTTGTCGTGGCATCTCTACACCTATCTCGGCATCGACCCGTTCCTGGGCTTGCCGATCACCGCGATCATCATGTTCGCATTCGGCTACGGCGTGCAGCGCGGCCTGCTCAATCTCATCGTTCGCGCCCCCATGTTCAACACGCTGTTGATCACCTTCGGCCTCGAGGTCGTGTTCACCTATCTGGCGCAACTGGCCTTCTCCGCCGATTTCCGCACCATCAATCCGTCCTATGCCGGTAACAGCATCGCGCTTGGCCCGGTGGTGCTGCCGCAGGCGCGGCTGATGGCGTTCGGCGTCGCCATCGTGCTGACGGTCGGCATGTGGCTGTTCCTGCTGCACAGCCGGCTTGGCCGTGCCATCCGCGCGACGGCGCAGAACCTTGTGGCGGCGCGGCTCTACGGCGTCGAGCCGCGCCACCTCTACGCCATGACCTTCGGCATCGGCATCGGGCTGGCGGGCGCCGCCGGCGGGCTTTACGGCACGGTGTCGCAGATCAACCCTTATATCGGCGCGACGCTGACCGCGAAGTGCTTCGCCATCGCCATCATCGGCGGGCTCGACAACCCGCTCGGCGTCATCGTCGGCGGCCTTGTGCTCGGCATCATCGAGTCGCTCGCCGTACTCTATATCGGCGCGACATTCGCCGACGTGGCAAGCTTCGGCGTGCTGGTCCTGGTGCTGATCGTGCGGCCGAGCGGCCTTCTGGGGAAAACCGCATGACGCCGGCCCGCATCGCCTTCATCGTCCTTGCCGTCGTCGTCCTGGCGGCGGTGCCGTGGTTCGGGTCGGACGTGCTGGTGCAGTTCGGCATCAACGCGCTTCTGCTCGCCGTTCTGGCGCAAGGATGGAACATCATCGGCGGCTATGCCGGCTACGCTTCCTTCGGCAATTCGGTTTTCTATGGACTCGGCAGCTACGGCGTGGCGATCGCCATGGTGCAATGGGAACTGCCCTTCGCCGTCGGCCTCGGCTTCGGTGTGGTGATGGCGGTGGTGTTCGCCTTCCTGCTCGGCCTGCCGGTGCTGCGGCTCAGGGGCCACTATTTCGCCATCGCGACGCTCGCGCTGGCGCAGGTGATGATCGCCATCGTGTCGAATGTCGGCATCGCCGGCCAGAACATCGGGCTGGTGCTGCCACCACTCAACAACGATCCGCTGTTCTACGAACTTTCGCTCGGCCTTTTGGTGATAACGACGCTGACCATCTTCTGGCTGACGCGCAGCCGGTTCGGCTTCGGCCTGATCGCCATTCGCGAGAACGAAGAGGGCGCGGCGGTGATGGGCGTCAACACGACGCTCTACAAGGTGCTCGCCTTCGCGCTGTCGGGCGTGTTCAGCGCGCTGGCCGGCGGCATCCACGCCTACTGGATCACCTTCCTCGACCCTGAAAGCGCCTTCGACATCAGCCTCAACGTCAAGATGATCATCATGGCGGTGTTCGGCGGGCCGGGCACGGTGCTCGGGCCGGTTGTCGGCGCCTTCACGCTCACCACCATCTCGGAATTCCTGTCGAGCGAGGTGACCAGCGTCGCCGGCCTGTTCTTCGGCATCGTGGTCGTCGCCGCCGTCGTGTTGATGCCGAGGGGGCTGGCAGACGTGGTGCGCCGTTTCCGCAAGTCGGGCTGGCGCTACTTCGCCGAGAACATCAAGGCGCACCGGATATGAGCGCGATCCTCGAAGTCAGCCATGCGACGCGGCGCTTCGCCGGACTGATCGCAGTCAACGACGTTTCCTTTACCCTGGAGCAGGGCGAAATCCTCGGCGTCATCGGCCCCAACGGCGCCGGCAAGACGACGCTGGTCAGCCTGATCAGTGGAACGCTGGCGCCAAGCTCCGGCGATATCGCCTTCGAAGGAAAATCCATCGCCTCGCTGCCCGCCTTCCGGCGGGCGCGGCTCGGCATCGGCCGCACCTTCCAGATCATGCGGCCCTTCCCCGGCCTTTCGGTACTGGACAATGTCGCGGTTGGCGCTCTGTTCGGGCGCAGCGAAGGGGCCGCCGGGTTGCCGGAGGCGCGCGAAAGGGCGCGCGGCTATCTCGATTTCGTCGGCCTCGGCAAGGCCGTCGACCAACGTGCCGACGAGCTTGGCGGACCGGGTCGCAAGCGACTGGAACTGGCCAAGGCGCTGGCCATGCAGCCGAAGCTGTTGCTGTGCGACGAGGTCATGGCCGGCCTGAACCACGTCGAGATCGACGAGGTGATCGAGGTCATTCGCAAGGTCCGCGACGAAGGGATTTCGGTTCTGGTCATCGAGCATGTCATCAAGGCCATCAAAAGCCTGTCGGACCGTCTGCTGGTGCTGCACCACGGCGAGAAGATAGCCGACGGCGCGCCCGAAACCGTTCTTTCGGACAAGACGGTGGTCGAGGCCTATCTCGGCAAGAGGCGGGCATGAGCGTGGCGGCGGACAAGGGGAAGGCCCCGCTTCTGAAAGTCACCGGCCTCAGTGCCGGCTATGGCGGCATGCCGGTGCTGCGCGACGTGTCGCTGGAGGTTTTTCCGGCCGAGATCGTGGCCCTGGTGGGCAGCAACGGCGCCGGCAAGACGACGCTGCTGCGGGCGTTGTCGCGCGTGATCGGCTCGACCGGCGGCATCGAGTTCGACGGCCGCGACATCGTGCCGATGACGCCCGACGAGGCTTTCGGCGCGGGTCTCGTGCAGGTGCCGGAAGGCCGCCAGCTTTTCGACCGCATGACGGTCGAGGACAATCTGCTGATGGGCGCCTACCGGCGCGACGACAAGGCCGCGATAGCGCGCGACATGGACCGCATGTACGGGCTTTTTCCAAGGCTCGGCGAGCGCAAGCGCCAGCTCGCCGGATCGATGTCCGGCGGCGAGCAGCAGATGTGCGCCATGGCGCGCGGCCTGATGGCGTCGCCCAAACTGCTGATGATCGACGAAATGAGCCTCGGCCTCGCACCTGTCGTGGTCGAGCAATTGATGGAGGTGCTGGCGACGATCCGCGACGAGGGCGTGACCGTCCTGCTGGTCGAGCAGGACGTGCATCTGGCGCTGGCCGGCGCCGACCGCGGCTATGTGATGGAAACCGGCCATGTCGTCCATCAAGGCGAGGCCAAGGCGCTCATCGACGACCCGGAGGTGCGCCGCGCCTATCTGGGGCTATAGAACTTTGTATGTCCTTTCAACCAGCGCTTGCCGCACATCGCAACGATGAAGATACGAGCTTCTGAAATCCATACGTCATTTACTGAAGGCCGGCCTGGCAAGCGACCGGCTACGCTGGAAAAAGGGAGAATTGCATGAAACGTCACATCCGGAATCTGTTCGCCGGCGCGGTCGCGCTCTCGTTTGGCCTCGGCGCGGTGCCCGTCAGTGCCGCCGAGTTCATCAATGTACTTACAGGCGGCACCAGCGGCGTCTACTATCCGCTCGGTGCGGCGCTCGCCAAGATTTACGGCGAAAAGATCCCCGACGTACGGACCCAGGTACAGGCCACCAAGGCTTCGGTTGAGAACCTCAACCTGCTCCAGCAAGGCAAGGGCGAGATCGCCTTCGCGCTCGGCGATTCCGTGCGCGACGCGTGGATGGGCAATGAGGAGGCGGGCTTCAAGAAGAAGCTCGACAAGCTGCGCGCCATCGCCGCGATCTACCCCAACTATGTTCAGATCGTCGCGTCGAAGGATTCCGGCGTTACCGACCTGGCGTCGCTGAAGGGCAAACGGCTATCGGTGGGCGCACCGAAATCGGGCACGGAGCTGAATGCACGCGCCATCTTCAAGGCAGCGGGGATGAGTTACGACGACCTCGCCAAGACCGAATACCTGCCTTTCGGCGAGTCGGTCGAACTGATCAAGAACCGACAGCTTGACGCCACACTGCAGTCGGCCGGCCTCGGGGTCTCCTCGATCAAGGACCTGTCGTCGTCGCTGCCGATCAATGTGGTGGCGGTGCCGGCCGAGATCGCCGAAAAGCTGGGGGCGCCCTTCCTTGCAGCGACGATCCCAGCCGGTACCTATGACGGCCAGACCGCCGACGTGCCGACGGTGGCCATCACCAATATCCTGGTCACCCGGTCCGACGTCTCGGACGAGGAGGCCTATCAGATGACCAAGCAGTTGTTCGAGAACCTTCCCGAGCTTGTCGCCGCCCACAAGGCGGCCGCAAGCATCAAGCCGGAAAACGGACCGAAGGGACTGCCGATCCCGCTGCATCCGGGCGCCGAGCGCTACTACAAGGAAAAGGGGCTTCTGTAGGCTTCGAGAGCAATCCTCTTCTCCCCGGCCGTGGGAGAAATTGCCGACTGGCGGATGAGGCGTAGCCCGACATTTTGCATGTCGACCTGCTTTTCATCCGCTCCTTTCCCCATCGCTGGGAGAGATGCAACATTCCCGGGAGAAACCATGCCTGACGCCGGCACTACGCCAGAAGCATCGCCCGAAACCGTACCCGTCTCCATCCACGACCCGCTCGCCGAGGCCTTTCCCGCCACGATGGAAGGGCGCGTGCTGTTCTGGATCGCCGTCTCTTTCTCGGTGTTCCAGCTGGTTACCGCCGCCGGCCTGTTCAGCCTGCCCAGCCAGGACGTACGGTCCATCCATCTCGGCTTCCTGCTTCTCCTGATGTTTCCATTGATGGCCGTGCTGCGGGGATCGGGCGGCGCCGTGCGCACCGCCGCATGGGCGCTTGGCATCGTCGGCATGGGCGTGGCGCTCTACCAGTTCACCCAGTACGAGGCGCTGATCCTGCGCGCCGGCGAGCCGCTGCCAGTGGATACCGCCGTGGGCATCGTTTCGCTGGCCGTGCTGTTCATCGCCGCCTATGTGTTGATGGGACCCGCCCTGCCCATCATCTCCGGAATTTTCCTGCTTTATTGCCTTTTTGGGGAATATTTGCCGGCGCCCTTCGACACGCGCGGCTACGAAATCTCGCAGGTCGTCGATCACATGGCGTTCGGAACCGAGGGCATCTACGGCACGCCGATCTATGTGTCCTCGACCTATATTTTCCTGTTCATCCTGTTCGGTTCCTTCCTAGAACGAGCCGGCATGATACGCCTGTTCACCGACGTCTCGATGGGGCTCGTCGGCCATGCGCGCGGCGGTCCGGCCAAGGTCGCCGTCATCTCGTCGGGCTTCATGGGCATGATCTCGGGCTCGGGTGTGGCCAATGTCGTCACCGTCGGGCAGTTCACCATCCCGCTGATGAAGCGTTTCGGCTACCGCGCCGCCTTTGCCGGTGGCGTTGAGGCGACGGCCTCGATGGGCGGCCAGATCATGCCGCCGGTGATGGGGGCGGTGGCCTTCATCATGGCCGAGACGCTGGGCATCCAGTACCGCGAAGTGGTCATGGCGGCCGTCATCCCGGCAGTACTCTATTTCGCTTCGGCCTTCTGGATGGTGCATCTGGAGGCCGGCCGCACCGGGCTGATCGGCCTGCCGCGCTCGCAATTGCCATCGCCGATGCTGGCGCTGAAAGAGCGCTGGTACCTGCTCCTGCCGCTGGCGGCGCTCGTCTATCTGTTGTTTTCCGGCTATACGCCGCTTTATGCCGGCACCATCGGCTTCGCCATGACGGCCCTGCTTATCCTCGGCGGCTCGGTGGCGCTCGGCCTGCCGAACCAGGTGCTGCGCATGGTGTTCTGGATTCTGCTCGGGCTTCTGGCGGCAAGCTTCTTCAAGCTTGGCATCGGCGTGGTGCTGGCCGCCGCCGCCGTGCTTGTCGCCGTCAATTTTTTCGTCAAGGGCGGCATGGAAACGCTGGCTGCTTGCCGCGATTCTCTGGCCGAAGGCGCCAAGACGGCGCTTCCGGTGGGCATCGCCTGCGCCATCGTCGGCATCATCGTCGGCACGATGACGCTGACCGGCATCGCCAACACGTTCGGGGACTATATCGTTTCCATCGGCAAGAGCAGCCTGATCCTGTCGCTGATCCTGACCATGATCACCTGCCTCATCCTCGGCATGGGCATCCCGACGATCCCAAACTACATCATCACCTCGACCATCGCCGGGCCGGCACTGCTGGCGCTCGGCATTCCACTGCTCGTCAGCCACATGTTCGTATTCTATTTCGGCATCATGGCCGACCTGACACCGCCGGTGGCGCTCGCCTGCTTCGCGGCGGCTCCGATCGCCAGGGAAAGCGG
>JBARYG010000157.1:0-36885 GCA_049647745.1 Mesorhizobium sp. | reverse complement strand
CGGACGTATTCAGCCGGTTCCGGCTCGGCAACGACGACAGCGTCAGCCGCGCGCGCACCGGAGACTGCGACGAGAGCCGCAGCGGAGCCGAAAAGAAGGCTCTTGATGTTCATTTTCTGACCTCCAGTCAAAAGTTAAAAAACGGGTCTGGGTAATTTTTGCTGAAGGACAGCGTTCCCTGCCCCATCCCCACTACCGAAAAAGATGCGCGACCGCGCCGCTTCCTCTTTGGTGACATTACCCATCGGTCGGTGGTGTTCAACCTTGTTCGTAGCGCGACAAGCTCCGAATAGATGCTATCGGCAGGGTCTGTTGCAGAAAGAACACATTTTGAACACCCCTTAAACGCTTCATTAACAAACGTGGGGCTCCCGGCGTTCAAAACGAGGGAAAAAGGCCCGTCTAGCGGCCTTGGGCTCCGACTCACCTCGCCGCAAGCGATGGGCAAGCGGCGGAAAACCCGCCGGCGCGGCGGTAGCTGTAGATGCGCAGCCGCGAGCCCGCCTCGACCGGGCATTGCACCAGCCATGCCGGCGGCTGCCCATCCATCAACGACTGGGCGAAAGGAAAGCGCTCGCGCATCACCGGATTCACCGCAGGCGGCGTGGCGCATAGCACGACATGGGTAGCCCGGCTCTCGTCGAGAGCTTCACGAGGATCGCCGGTGCCCGGATCGAGGAAACGGTCCACTTTGTCCATTCCCAACGCTGCGTGATGGTTCGGGATGGCGACGACGCGGGGATGCGGAAGCTTAGCCAGCAAGTCGGCTCCAAGCAGCGGCGGCGAAAGCACGATCGCCTTGTCGGGCCAGGTCAAGCCGGCGAAAGAATCCGCACCGCACAAGCTTGTCAGGCCGAAGACGGAAACCGGCACCGGCGCGGGTTTCGCGACGAGGCAGAACAGAACCAGCGCCGCGGTCACGCCAAGCCCCGGAACGGCGAGGACGAAAGCCTGCAAAGGCCATTTCCCGGCGGCGAGCCGCGGCGTAAGGATGTGGCGCATGCCGGGGGGCAGCAAGGCAGCGGCGATGAACGCCAGGCCGATGCCGGAGAGGAACGGCAGATAGCGCAGATAGCGGAAATAGGCCACGGTCTGCAGGAGGGCCAGCGCCGAGGCCAGCGCAACGACGACGAGCCCGCGTTGCGGCCGCCGTTGCATCAGGCAAAGGGCGGCGGGCGCCAACGCGCCGACAAACAGCAGGGTTGTAGCCAGCAGGCTGTCGGACAGGATGAAGTCAGGACGCTCGAAGAAACTTTTTTCCTGCGGAATGTAGCCAAGGGCAACGGCGCGCAGCCGGGCGCTCATTTCGGCATAAGGGCCGCCCGCACATTGCGGATAGAACGTCAGGACGACCGCCAAACTGGCCGCGGCCAGGCCGCAAAGCACCAGCGCCCGGAAAAGCCAGTGGCCACGCCCGCCGCTTCGGCCCCGTGCTTGCTCATCGTCTCTGCCGAAAGACAGCCCCATGAAGACCAGCCCGGCCAACACCAGCGCGAGCGCATAGGGAGCCGAATAGGTGTCGCATCTGCCGATAGTGTAGGCGGAGGGCGGCACGATCGCGACAAACAGCAGCAACGCCCCCGATACCAGCCCGGTGCCGAAATGCCTCAGGCGCCTCGCCGCATTCTCCTGCCCGAACACGAAGTCGAAGGCGTAGACGCCGACAACCAGCGCGTGAAAGATCGCGAATTCGAAGCTGATCGCCAGCGCCAGCGAAACTACCAGCCCGTTGGCGACGGCGGCATGACGATGCCGCGACAGCACCAGCACCAACGCCGCGAAAAACAGCGTGATCTGCAAATTATGGTAGTCGATGCGGTAGGGGGCGAATTCGAAGAAGCCGGCCGCGGCGACGATCACCGCCACGAACAGCGGCAGGACGGTGTCGTTGAACCCCGCCGCCACCATCAGCCGGCTGTAAAAACAGAGCGCCGGCACCAGCAGAAGCAGCGGGACGACGAAAGAGGCGACAGACAACGCCGCTTCGTGGCCCAGCATCGGTGCGAGCGGCCAGGCTACCAGCGCGTAAGGGAGATCGATGATCCAGGGCCAGTGGCTGATATACGGCTCGGGCTGGAGGATATCGGGCAATGTCCTGTCGAAAACATTCCCCGTGGCGATGAAGGTTCGCAACTCATGCAGCTTGATCAGATCGTCGGCATCGCCGTTGAGCGGCGAGCCCGACCAGATCAGCAGCAGCATATAGAGCGTCAGGATGACAAAGCAGACAGCGGCAGGCCACGGGATCAAAGCCAGCGGCGATTTTCGGCCGGCAGCGCGCCTGCCAGTCCCTAACGTCCCGTCTGCCGCACCTAGCCCCATCCCACCTGTCTAGGCCGATAAGGTTGTATTGCCGTAAATACGGGCCGCTCAAAGCAAAGCCCCGCCGGCTCGTTCCGGCGGGGCTTTTTCTCACGGCCGCGCAACCTGCGGCGGGCAAAAAATGCCTAGTTGCCCTGCTTCTTCAGCGCGGCACCCAGGATATCGCCCAGCGAAGCGCCGGAGTCGGTCGAGCCGTACTGGGCAACCGCTTCCTTCTCTTCGGCGATTTCCAGCGCCTTGATCGAAACCTGCAGCTTGCGGGTCTTCTTGTCGAAGGCGATGACGCGGGCGTCCACCTTCTGGCCGACCGAGAAGCGCTCGGGGCGCTGCTCGTCACGATCGCGCGAAAGATCGTTGCGCTTGATGAAGGTCTCGATGCCGCTGTCGACCAGCCGCACTTCCAGACCGCCATCCTTGATGCCGGTGACTTCGCAGGTGACGACCGCGTTCTTGCGCAGTTCGCCCGAGCTGGAGGCTTCGCCGACCGCATCATGGGCAAGCTGCTTGATGCCGAGCGAGATGCGTTCCTTCTCGATGTCGACGTCGAGCACCTGCGCCTTGACCATGTCGCCGCGGTTGTACTCTTCGATCACCTGCTCGCCGGGACGGTTCCAGTCGAGGTCGGACAGGTGGACCATGCCGTCCACATCGCCTTCCAGGCCGATGAACAAGCCGAACTCGGTCTTGTTCTTGACCTCGCCCTCGACCTGGCTGCCGACCGGATAGGTGCGGGCAAAGGCTTCCCACGGATTTTCCAGCGTCTGCTTGAGGCCGAGCGAAATGCGACGCTTGGCCGGATCCACCTCGAGCACCACCACGTCGACCTGCTGAGAGGTCGACAGGATCTTGCCGGGGTGCACGTTCTTCTTGGTCCACGACATTTCCGAAACGTGGATGAGGCCCTCGATGCCCGGCTCCAGCTCAACGAACGCGCCGTAGTCGGTGATGTTGGTGACGGTGCCGGTGATCTTCTTGCCGATCGGGAACTTGGTCCCGATGTCGGACCACGGATCGCTTTCGAGCTGCTTCATGCCGAGCGAGATGCGGTGCGTTTCCTGGTTGATGCGCACGATCTGCACCTTGACCGTCTGGCCGATGTTGAGGATCTCGGTCGGATGGTTGACGCGGCGCCATGCCATGTCGGTGACATGCAGCAGGCCGTCGATGCCGCCGAGGTCGACGAACGCACCGTAGTCGGTGATGTTCTTGACCACGCCCTCGACCACCTGGCCTTCTTCGAGGTTCTGCACGATTTCCGAACGCTGCTCGGCACGCGACTCTTCAAGCACGGTGCGGCGCGACACGACGATGTTGCCGCGGCGGCGATCCATCTTGAGTATTTCGAAGGGCTGCGGGTTGTGCATCAGAGGCGTGACGTCGCGGATCGGACGGATATCGACCTGCGAACGCGGCAGGAAGGCCACGGCGCCGTCGAGATCGACAGTGAAGCCGCCCTTGACCTGGTTGAAGATGACGCCTTCGACGCGCTCGCCCTTGGTGAACTTCTCTTCGAGCTTGACCCAGCTCTCTTCGCGGCGGGCCTTTTCACGCGAAAGCATCGCCTCGCCAAGCGCGTTTTCGATACGCTCGACATAGACCTCGACGGTGTCGCCGACCTTGAGGGTGGAATCCTTGCCCTTGGCGCCGAATTCCTTCAGCGGCACGCGGCCTTCGACCTTGAGGCCGACATCGATGATGGCCATGTCCTTCTCGATCGCGGTAATGGTGCCGCGCACGACCTGGCCTTCGCCGGAATTACCGGCGGTAAATGATTCTTCGAGCATGCTCGCGAAATCGTCGCGAGTAGGGTTGGCTACTGACATTGTCTCTCCTGGAAAGCTTCGCCTCGCTGCGAAGCAGGCGCCGTGGGTTAGCGTTGCGTTTGGCCTGCCGGCGTTCCGGGTCCTTCGAACCCTTGGCCGCTTCTCAATGCGGCAAATCCGGCGCAATCATAGAATGCTGGCAGGCTGGTTACGCCTGATATGGGTGTTTTTCTCCCTGCCTCCAACAAGAGGCCGAGAGACCCGATCAGGCCTTGCCTCTCCTGGACAGGACGTCATTGACGATCGCCATGGCCGCGAGAAACGCGGTTTCTATAGACATTTCCGACGTATCGAGCAAGTGCGCGTCGGCGGCCGGTTTCAGCGGCGAGTCCGCCCGGCCCATGTCACGCTCGTCGCGCCGTTCGATATCGGCGAGAATCTGCTCGAAATCAGCGGTGCCGCCGATGGCCTCGATTTCATCGAAGCGGCGTTTGGCGCGCACCTCAGCGCTCGCCGTCACATAAAGCTTTACCGTCGCGTCGGGGCACACGACGGTGCCGATGTCGCGCCCGTCGAGCACGGCGCCTGGTGGCGCTTTTGCGAACTCGCGCTGCTTTTCGACCAGAATCCGGCGCACGCCCGGGATAACCGCCACCTTCGAGGCCGCTTCGCCGACAGCGTGCGCCGACAGCACGGCACGGTCGAGTGCGGCAAGTTCGATCTGGCGCGCCGCCGTCTCCGCAGCGGAAACGTTGTCCAGCGGCAAGCCAAGTTCCAGGAGGCGATGCGCCACCGCGCGATAGGTGAGGCCGGTGTCGAGGAGATTGAGCCTGTAGTGATCGGCGAGCCGCCGCGCCAGCGTGCCCTTGCCGGCGCCCGCAGGCCCGTCGATGGCGATGGTCAGGCTCATGCGCCCAACTCCTTCACCTGCCCCACCCCTTCATGCGCGCCACACCGGGCGCGTCAGGCAGGTCGGCCCGCCCTCGCAGGCGACGCACAGCGCATCGGCCTCGAAGGTCGTGACGATGCATCCGGCCGCCTCCATCGCCGCCCTGGTCTTCGGGAACCCGGCAATGGCGATCACCTTGCGATGGTCAGTCGGAAGTACGTTGAGGCTAAGGCCGTTGGAGATACGGAACTCGTCCGCATCGCCCTCGACGAGGCGAATGCCGTTGGCTTTGAGCATCTGGTAGAACGGCGCGGGCAGAAGCGGCGAATAAACCAGCGCCAGATCGTCGGCGAGCGGGCTGATGACCGACATCAGGTGCAGGCAGGCCTCCTCGCCCTGCCAGAGCGGCAGGTCGAAGCCGTGGACCGTAATACCTTTCGGGCCAAGCATTTCGGCAAGCTGACGCACGCCTTCCTGGTTGGTGCGCACGCCGCGCCCGACGATCAGCGTATGCTTGTCCAACCACACCGTATCGCCACCCTCGACCTTGCCCGGCGCTTCGACGTGGCCGAGGACGGGGATACCCATGCGCTTGTAGGCCGCCTCGTGCAGGCCGGGTTCCGGCAGCCGCAGCGCCTTGCCCATGGAAAGAATGATCGCGCCATGGTCCGTCATCAGCGACGGGTCGAAGGTGAAGACGGAATCGGCGAGCCCGTCGTCCTCGTCGGTCAGCCACTCGATTGTTGCGCCGGCATCCGACACCAGCTTGACCAGCCCCTGATGCTGAACGGCGGCCCTTTGCGGATCGAAGCCCGGCCCGTAATGCCATTGCGCCGCATCGGCGCGGCGCATCGCGCTCGCCGCCGAGCGCATCATCACGCGCCTGAGCGGTGCCGCCATCGACTGCGATCCATATGTCTTTTCCACGCCAAAGCTCTCCCTGAGGTTGCCGCCGCTCAATAACCGTTGCAGGGCGGTGCGATCAATGGTCCAAATACGAAGGTTGACGCCGACAAGCCGAACGGTCCATCTTGGGCGAAACGGTCCATCTTGTTATGAAATAGAGACCAGTGGCGGGTAATGGGTAGGAAATTCCAGCAACGGCGTCGCGCTGCGCGTTCCAGTGTGGCGCTTTAGGAATGGTGCCGGGCGAGATATCGACCTTGGGACAGGGTGCGCAAGCGGTCGCGCCCGAAGCCATTCACATTGAGAATCTGCATAAGAAATTCGGCGACCTGCATGTGTTGAAGGGCGTTTCGATGTCGGCGCGCGATGGCGAGGTCATCGCCATCATCGGCGGTTCCGGCTCGGGCAAATCGACGCTGCTGCGCTGTATCAACTGCCTGGAAAACCCGACCAGCGGCGTCGTTCGCGTCAACGGCGAAGAAATCCGCATGAAGGCCGACAGCCAGGGCAACACCCAGCCGGCAGACCGCAAGCAGATCGAGCGCATCCGTTCCAAGCTCGGCATGGTTTTCCAGAGCTTCAACCTGTGGAGCCACATGACGCTTCTCGAAAACGTCATCGAGGTTCCGGTGCACGTGCTGGGCATCAAGCGCGAGGAGGCCATAGCCGACGCGGAAAAGCTTCTGGCGCGCGTCGGACTGGCTGAAAAGCGCAACGTCTATCCGGCCTACCTTTCCGGCGGCCAGCAACAGCGCGCGGCCATCGCGCGGGCGCTGGCGATCAAGCCGCGCGTCATGCTGTTCGATGAGCCGACCTCGGCGCTCGACCCCGAACTGGTCGGCGAGGTGCTGAAAGTCATCGGCGACCTCGCCCGCGAGGGCCGCACCATGGTGCTGGTGACGCATGAGATGAAGTTCGCCCGCGAGGTCGCCACGCATGTGGTCTACCTCTACAACGGCGTCGTCGAGGAAGAAGGACCGCCGGACCAGATCTTCGGCGCACCCAAATCGGAGCGGTTGAAACAATTCATCCGCAGCATCGGATAATCAGGCTAAACAGACGGGAACGTCACACATGGGAGGAACGACAATGAAGACTTTTCTCAAAACGGCGGCGGTCGCTGCCGTATTCGCTCTGGCAGGAGCCTTTTCGGCGAATGCCGAGCAGACCAAGATCGGCTTTTCGCCGGAAGCTTACCCGCCTTTCTACACACAGGATTCTTCCGGAAACTGGACCGGCTGGGAAGTCGACATCACCAAGGCCATCTGCGAGGAAGCCAAGCTCGACTGCGTGCTTACGCCAATCCCGTGGGACGGCCTCATCCCGGCGCTGAAGACGAAGAAGATCGACGCAATCATGAACTCGCTGTCGATCACCGCCGAGCGCAAGAAGGAGATCGACTTCTCCGACAAATACTACAACACGCCGACCGTCATCGTCGGCCCGAAATCCGAGAAGTTCGATGCCACGCCGGAAGGGCTGAAGGGCAAGATACTCGGCGTTCAGGTTTCCACCGTGCACGCCGCCTACGCCAAGAAGCATTTCGCCGACAGCGTGTCCGAGATCAAGGAATACCAGACGCAGGATGAAGCCAACCAGGATCTGGTCGCAGGCCGCATCGACGCCACGCAGGCCGACGGCATCGCGATGGATGCCTTCCTGAAGTCCGACCAGGGCAAGGAATGCTGCGAGGTCAAGGGCTCGGTCGCGCCCGACCTCGACGTGCTCGGACCCGGTGTCGGCGCCGGCGTGCGCAAGGGCGATACCGAGTTGCTCGGCAAGATCAACGCGGCCATCAAGGCGATCCGTGCCGATGGCAAATACGACGAAATCAGCAAGAAGTATTTTGATTTCGACATTTACGGCGACGAGCCCGCCGCCAACTGACGGTATCCAGACCGGCCAGCCGACCCTTGCCGCCCGGCGATGAGCGGCTGGCCGATCGATCCTGGAGCAGCCCGGCCCGACGGGACCGGCGCTCCTTCACCTGATTCGCATCGGCTCCACGGAAGCATCATCGTGCTTCGGGCCGATGCCATACCGTGAGGAACTGACCTGTACGACGTTCTTGCCGCTGCCTTCGGAAGCAGCACGCTGGCGCTTCTGTCGCTTTCGCCGCCCGGATGGGGTGCGAATCTCCTGATCGGCCTTCTCAAGTCGGTCGAGATCGCGGCTGGCGCGTTCGGCCTCGGCCTTTTGATCGGCATATGCGGCGCCTATGGCAAGCTCTACGGCGGCCCGGTCGTGCGCGACCTGTTCGAGGTCTACACAACGGTGGTGCGCGCGGTTCCCGAACTGGTGCTGATCCTGCTGCTCTATTATGCCGGCACCGACCTCGTTAACCAGTTGCTGGCTGTCTTCGGCCACGATCCGGTGGATATCAACGGGCTGATCGCCGGCATCGGCGTGCTGGGCGTGGTGCAGGGAGCCTATTCGACGGAAGTGCTGCGCGGGGCGATCCTCGCCATTCCGCAAGGCCAGATCGAGGCGGCGCGCGCCTACGGCATGCCGCCGGGACTGCTGCTGCGGCGCATCACGCTGCCGGCGATGCTGCCTTTCGCCATCCCCGGCCTTGCCAACCTGTGGCTGATCGCGACCAAGGACACCGCCCTTCTGGCCATCGTCGGCTTCAGCGAACTGACCCAGACGACCAGGCTGGCGGCTGGTTCCACCAAGGCCTACCTGACCTTCTTCGTCGCTGCCGGCATCCTCTATCTGGCGCTGACGCTGGTCTCCAATTTCTTCATCGCCCGCATCGAGCGCCGGTCGCGGCGCGGCATGCCTTCGCTCAAGGATGCGCATTGATGGCGGCCGGCGAGGTCCCCATGGTCCAGGCGGCGGCGCGCGCCTCCCTGTGGCTGCAGCCGCACCGCATCGTGATGCTGGCGATCGCGCTTGGCCTGGTGCTGGCGGCAATCTTCTTCATGCGCTGGGACTGGCTGCCCAGATACCTGCCGCTGGCGCTCGAGGGCATATGGCGCACGCTGTGGTTGCTGGTGGTCACCTGTCTGCTCGGCATTGCGCTGGCCATCCCGCTCGGGCTTGCCCAGGCGGCTGGCCCGAAATTCCTCAGCGCCCCGGCGCTGGCCTTCTGCACTGTCATTCGCGGCACGCCGCTTCTGCTGCAGCTATGGTTGCTCTATTACGGGCTGGGTTCGGTGTTTCCGCAATTCCCATGGATCCGCGATTCCTTCCTGTGGCCTTATCTGCGGCAAGCGTGGCCGTATGGCGTACTGTCGCTGACCCTCTCCTACGCCGGCTATGAGGGCGAGGTGATGCGGGGCGCCTTCGCCGGCGTGCCGAAGGGACAGTTGGAGGCCGCCCGCGCCTTCGGCATGAGCCGCTGGACCGCCTTTCGCCGCATCTGGCTGCCGCAGGCGCTTTACCGGGCGCTGCCGACACTGACCGGCGAGACCGTGCTGCAATTGAAGGCGACACCGCTGGTAGCGACCATCACCATGGTGGATATCTATTCGGTCGCCTCGCGCGTGCGCCAGGAAACGTTCATCACCTACGAACCCTTGCTGCTTCTGGCGGCGGTCTATATGGCGGTCACCGGCATTCTGGTCTTCGTCTTCCGCAAGATCGAGGCTCGGATGCCCAACAGGGTGGGCTGAAGGCCGGGATCGACATCATGCAACTCAGTCTCGACCAGGCAACGGGCTTGTGCCGCATGGCGGTTCTGGGCGCGGGAGCCAGCGAAGAAGTGGCGCGGTCGCTTGCGGCGGCGACCGTCGCGGCGGAGGCCGAGGGCAACGCCGCAGTCGGGCTTTCCCATCTCATCGACTATCTCGAAGCGCTGGACGCCGGCCGCATCGACGGCAAGGCCGAACCTGTCGTGACGAGGCCGGCACTGGCCGTCTATCTGTCGGATGCCCGCGCCGGTATCGCGCATACCGGCTTCGACCGCACCATCGACGATCTCGCGAAGGCGGCAAGATTGTTCGGCGTCGCGATCTTTTCGCAGAAGAATGCCTATACCTGTGGCGCGCTCGGCTATTTCACCCGGCGGCTGGCCGAAAAAGGACTGGTCGCGTTCGCGGCCACCAACAGTCCGGCGCTGCTGGCCGGCGCTGGCGCGACCAGGCCTGTCTACGGCACCAACCCACTGTCGTTCGCAGCACCTTCTGCTGAGGGTGCGCCGCTGCTCATCGATCAGTCGTCGAGCGCTGCCGCCTTCGTCAAGATCCGCCAAGCGGCGGAAGCCGGCGAAAAAATCCCCGAGGGCTGGGCGCTGGATACGGGAGGTAACCCCACTACCGATCCCGCAACGGCGATGAAGGGTGCCCTTGTCGCCTTCGGCGGCAATCGCGGCGCCAATCTCGCGCTGATGGTCGAGGTGCTGGCGGCAGGGCTTTCGGGCGCCAACTGGTCGCTCGACGCGCCCTCCTTCACGGAAGGGGCCCAAACGCCGGGCAGCGGCCTTTTCATCCTCGCCGTCGACCCGAAGCTGCTCGATGCGCAGTTTGAACGGCGCATGGCCGACCAGCTCGAACGGCTGCGGGACCGCTACGGCGTACATATTCCAGGCCGCGCCGGCGCGGATGCTTCGGAAGGCGCCACAGCGCGCGGCCTGACCGTGTCCAAGGAAGTGGTGGCGCGCATCTCCGAATTCGCCGCCCGCTATTCGGCGTGAGCTTCCGATAAATCCTGATAAAACAAATCACCTTTTGTTCATTTGACTGTCATTGACGGATCGGGTGTCACCGCCCTGAGCTAACAGGAGAACCTTACCCGATGACGCCCGAAAATTCCCGCGAGCGCCTGATAATACCCGGCCTTGGGGCCCTCTATGCGAAATTGCACGACAGCGCCGAAACGCTGCTTAGGGTGATCGCCGGCGGATTTCTCGCCATCCACGGGTCCGGCAAGATCGTCAATCCATTCGGAGCGGCCGAAATGGTCGAGGGGCTTGGCTTCTATCCTGGCACGTTGTGGTCGCCATTGCTCGCCGCCACCGAATTCTTCGGCGGTATCCTTATCGCGCTCGGGCTGTTGACGCGGCCGGCCGCTTTCGCCGGCATGATCGTGCTTTTGGTGACGGTTTGGTTCCACTGGGTCACGGCGGGGCAGGGTTTTTCGGGCGCCGAAAAATCGATCCTGTGGGCGGCGATCCTGGCCTTCTTCGCAGTTCGCGGCGGCAATCGTCAATCCGTCGACGCGCGGCTGGGCAAGGCATTTTAGGCCGGCACAGGCGGCAGAGTAGCAACTGACCGGCGTTCCCTGCCATCGCCCTTTGCCTTTGGCAAAAAACCGACTATGAAACGGCGTCAGCCAGCCTTGCAGCCAGCCTTCGGCCGTGCTGCGGGCCAGAGAGATCGCCGGAGCCCGTGATGACCGAAATCCTGGAAACGCCAAAGCTCGTCGTCGTTTTCGGCGGCGCCGGCTTCATCGGGCGGCATGTGGTGCGGGCGCTCGCCATGCGCGGCTATCGTATCCGCGTCGGTTGCCGCCGGCCCGACCTCGCCGGCCATCTGCAGCCGCTCGGCAATGTCGGCCAGATCCAGCCGGTGCAGGCCAATCTTCGTGTCCGCTGGTCGGTGGACCGCGCCGTGGAGGGGGCCGACCATGTCGTCAATCTGGTCGGCATCCTGCATGAAAGCGGCCGTCAGCGTTTCACCACCGTCCACCAGTTCGGCGCACACGCCGTCGCCGAGGCCGCGCGCGCGGCCGGCGCCGGCCTGACCCACATTTCGGCGCTTGGCGCGGACGTCAATTCCGGATCGGCCTATGCGCGCAGCAAGGCGCTTGGTGAAAGGGCCGTGTTTTCAACGATTCCCGACGCCGTTGTGCTGCGGCCCTCGATCGCCTTCGGGCCGGAGGACACCTTCTTCAACCGCTTCGCCGCCATGGCCCGCGTTTCGCCGGCACTGCCGCTGATCGGCGGCGGCAAGACGAGGTTCCAGCCCGCCTATGCCGCCGACATCGCCGAGGTGGTGGCGCGCTCCGTCGACGGAACGGTCGCCGGCGGGCAGGTATACGAACTGGGTGGCCCGAATGTACTCACCTTCAAGGAATGCATGGAAGAACTGCTGACCATCGTCGACCGCAAGCGCCTTCTGGTGCCGGTTCCGTGGTGGGTCGCCAATCTCCAGGCGTCGCTTCTCGGCCTGCTGCCGAATCCCTTGCTGACGCGGGACCAGGTGACGCAACTGCGTTCCCACAACGTCGTCTCGGCTGAAGCTGCCGAAGCGGGACGGACCTTTGCCGGGCTCGGCATCCAGCCGCAGGCCATCGGCACCATCCTGCCCAGCTATCTGTGGCGCTTCCGCGCCGCCGGGCAGTTCCAGCGCAAGCCGGCCGCCTGAGAAACCACCGGCAGCCTGAGAAACCACCGGCAGCCTGAGAAACCAATTGAAAATTTTGTGAGGCCGGGCTGCGTCTGCAGCCCGGCCTCACAATTTTTCAAACGGTTTCTGAGAGTACCCGTCAGCCCCAGATCAAGAGCGCGATCATCCCGAGGCCGCCGATGACGAGCCGCCACCAACCGAACAGCGCGTAGCCGTGGCGCGAGATGTAGTCGAGCAGATAGCGCACGACGAACAGGGCCGATACGAACGCCGCCACGAAGCCGATCGCGATGAGCGAAAAGTCCGAGCCGGTCAGGATATGCCTGTTCTTGAACAGGTCGAAGGCGAAGGCGCCGACCATGGTCGGCATGGCCAGGAAGAACGAAAACTCCGCCGCCGCGCGCTTTTCGACACCGAGCAGCATCGCGCCGACGATGGTGGCGCCCGAGCGCGAGGTGCCGGGAATCATGGCGAGGCACTGGAACAGGCCGATCTCGATATAGCGGCGGACCGGGAACCGCTCGACGTCGCGATAGACCGGTTTTAGGTCCATGCGGTCCACCCAAAGCAGGATGATGCCGCCGATGATCAGCATGGTGCAGATCAGCTTCGGCGATTC
This sequence comes from Mesorhizobium sp., assembly GCA_049647745.1. Lineage (GTDB taxonomy): Bacteria > Pseudomonadota > Alphaproteobacteria > Rhizobiales > Rhizobiaceae > Mesorhizobium. Next base: position 24,096 of record JBARYG010000157.1, on the reverse strand, counting down.
GAACAGCACGGTCTTGATGAAATCATGCGCCAGCGCACCGATGACCGCCGCCGGCAGGAAGGCAAGGACGATGCCGAGGACGAAATGCCGCGTCAGCCGGTCGTGCGGGAAATCCAGCAGCATCTTCCACAAGCGGCGGAAATAGACGCTGAGAATGGCAAGGATCGCGCCCAGCTGGATGAGAATCTCGAACACCTTGCCGTTCGATTCGAAGCCGAGGAAATGGCCGGCAAGCAGGATATGCCCCGTCGACGAGACAGGTATGAATTCCGTCAGGCCCTCGATCAGCCCGAGAAACAGCGCTTCAATGATGGTATGGGTATCCATGGAACCTCGATCACGGCTTGCTTGTCATGACGCGGAACTAACCCTATAGGTCGCAGGCATGACCGCCCTCAAATCGGGCCTGCAAGACTTACCGGCGCACGCGGCGATTCGCCAGAGCGCTTTTATCACCGCTGGACCATGCTGACGCTTTTCCATCACCCCATGTTCGCCTCGTGTCGTTTCGTTCGTCTCGCTTTCGGCGAGTATGGCGAGGAACTGGCGCTGATCGAGGAAAAGCCGTGGACGCGGCGCAAGGAGTTCCTGGCGCTGAACCCGGCTGGTGGGCTGCCGATCCTGCTCGCCGAAGGCGACGTGCCGATCGTGGGGGCTTCCGTCATCGCCGAATATCTGGACGAGACGCGCGGCGTCTTGAAGCGCGACAAGCGCCTGTTTGCCGAGGACCCGATCGAGCGCGCCGAAATCCGCCGCCTGACCGACTGGTACCTGACCAAGACTGAGAGCGAGGTTACGCGGCATCTGGTACGCGAACGCGTACTGAAGCCGGTGATGCCGGCCAATGCCGGCGGCGGTTCGCCCGATTCGGCGGCGATCCGGGCGGCGCGCGCCAATGTGCGCCAGCATATGAAATACACCAACTGGCTGGCCGGTACGCGGCCGTGGCTGGCCGGCAGCCGGATCACCTATGCCGATATCGCAGCGGCGGCGGCGCTGTCGGTGCTCGACTATTTGGGCGAGGTCGATTGGCGCGAGCACCATGCGGCGCGCGAATGGTATACGCGTGTCAAATCGCGCCCATCCTTCCGACCGCTGCTGGCTGACCGGGTACGCGGCCTTACCCCGGTGTCGCATTATGCGGACCTCGATTTCTGATCCGACCAAACTGCGCGCGCTGATCGACCGCGAGGCGCAAGCTGCCGGCTTCGATGCCGTCGCCGTCACCTCGCCCGACGCCATCCCGCTGGCCCCTGCCCGGCTTGCCGAATTCGTCGATGCCGGCTTCCACGGCTCGATGGGCTGGATCGTCGAGACGCTCGAGCGCCGGTCCAGCCCATCGACCTTATGGCCGGAGGTGCGCTCCATCATCGTTCTGGCCATGAATTACGGGCCCGGCCACGATCCACGCGAAATCCTTGCCCGAAAAAGCAGCGGCGCGATCTCGGTCTATGCGCAGAACCGTGACTATCACGACGTGATGAAGGGCCGGCTGAAGGAAATCGCCGGAAAAATCGTCGCCAAGGCCGGCGGCGACGTGAAAGTGTTCGTCGACACCGCGCCGGTCATGGAAAAGCCGCTTGCCGGGGCCGCCGGGCTCGGCTGGCAGGGCAAGCATACCAATCTGGTCAGCCGCGAGCACGGTTCGTGGCTGTTTCTCGGCACCATCTTCACGACGGCGGTTCTCGAGCCGGGAACGGCGGAGATCGACCATTGCGGCTCCTGCCGCGCCTGCCTCGACGCCTGCCCCACCAACGCCTTTCCGGCGCCCTATCGGCTCGATGCCCGGCGCTGCATCTCCTATCTCACCATCGAGAACAAGGGCTCGATCCCGCTCGAATTCCGGCAGGCCATCGGCAACCGCATCTATGGCTGCGACGATTGCCTGGCGGCCTGCCCGTGGAACAAGTTCGCCCATGCCGCCTCGGAAGCGAAGCTCGCCGCCCGCGAGGATTTGCGCCAGCCGGCGCTGGCCGAACTTCTGCAACTGGACGACGCCGCCTTCCGAAGCTTCTTCTCGGGCTCGCCGGTCAAGCGCATCGGCCGCGACCGCTTCCTGCGCAATGTGCTGATCGCCGCCGGCAATTCCGGCGATTTTTCACTCGCTCCAACCGTGCGTTGCTTGCTTGGCGACGGCTCGCCGCTAGTACGCGGCGCGGCCATCTGGGCCTTGTCGCAGCTCGTACCGGAGCCAGAATTTACCGAGCTTGGAAAAACGGCCCTGCAGACGGAAAAAGACGACACCGTGCGCAACGAATGGCTGTCGGCAACGCCGGCCTCGTTCACAGTGGAAGGCCAAGCATGAGCCGGCAGGAAAAAATATTTATTTTCGGAGCCGGCTATTCCGGCAAGGCTTTCGCCGATGCCAATTCTGCAATCGGCGCGGCGATTTTCGGGACGACACGGTCGCCGGAAAAGTTCGAACCCTTGTCTCGGGCCGGCATCGCGCCGCTGCTGTTCGATGGCACACTGACCCCGGAGATCGAGGCAGCGCTCGGACAGACGACCCATCTCGTCATCTCCATCGCGCCCGACGAGGCCGGCGATCCGGTGCTGAACGCCGCGCGCGCCGCAATCGCCGGAAAAATGCCGGCGTTGAAATGGATCGGCTATCTGTCGACGGTCGGGGTCTATGGCGACCATGGCGGCGGCTGGGTAGACGAGAAAGCCGAGTGCCGGCCTGTTTCCCGCCGATCGGTCATGCGGCTTATAGCCGAGCAGGCATGGTTGACGCTGGGCCGCGAACTCGGCCTGCCGGTGGCGGTCTTGCGGCTTTCCGGCATCTATGGACTGGGCCGCAACGCTTTCGTCAACCTGACGAACGGCACGGCAAAGCGCCTGGTCAAGCAGGGGCAAGTGTTCAACCGCATCCACCGCGACGACATCGGCGGTGCGCTTCGCCATCTTGCCGAAAGAAATCGTGGCGGCGTCTTCAACATCACCGACGACTTTCCGGCACCGCCACAGGACGTGGTCGCCTATGCGGCCGCGCTGATGGGCGTCGAACCGCCGCCCGAAATCCCGTTCGAGACGGCCGAGCTTTCACCAATGGCGCGGTCCTTCTACGGCGAGAACAAACGGGTTGCCAACGCGGCCATCAAGGCGGACGGCTATCGGTTCCTGTTTCCCGATTACCGTTCGGCTCTCGAACGGATGTGGGCGGACGACACATGGAACGACGGCGAGGCGCGCAGCCCGATAAAGCGCTCGTGACCGGAGCTACGCAAAGATGCCTGAATGTTAAGCCTTAGGTAACCACGACGGGCCAAGGTCACGGCAACGTTGGAAGCTCGACGATGAAAAAAGCCTTTTTCTCCTTTCCTGCCGGCAAACGCCCTGCAATCGGCCGCTTTGCAATCGGCGTTCTCGCAACCCTGGCGCTGCTTGGGCTTACTGCCCAGCCGTCGAGTGCTACCGAACGGGCCAAGAACCTGTTCGGCGCGAAAAAACTTCCTGCAGCGGCCGCCCCGCAATCGTTCGGCTTCTACTCCAAGGGTTGCTTTGCCGGCGGTGTCGCCATTCCCATGGAAGGTTCCACCTGGGAAGTGATGCGCCCGTCGCGCAACCGCCGCTGGGGTCACCCGGCGATGATCGCCCTGATCGAGAAGCTGTCGCGCGACGCCACGGCCATCGGCTGGCCGGGGCTTCTGCTTGGCGATATCTCGCAGCCGCGCGGCGGGCCGATGACGACCGGCCACGCCTCCCACCAGATCGGGCTCGACGCCGATATCTGGTTCACGCCGATGCCGGCGCAACGTCTGACGATCAGCCAACGCGAAAACATGAGCTCGGTGTCGCTGGTCAACGACAAGACGCACCGGGTGAAGGAAAATCTCTGGAGCCCGGTTTACGCGCGCCTGCTCAGGCAGGCGGCGAGCTACCCGGAAGTCGAGCGCATCCTGGTCAATCCCGGCATTAAGAAGAAGCTCTGTGACACCGTGACCGGCGACCGTTCCTGGCTGCACAAGATCCGGCCGTTCTGGGGGCACGATTCCCATTTCCATGTCCGCATCTCTTGCCAGCCAGGCTCGCCCGACTGCAAGCGGCAGCAGGCGACGCCCACCGACGACGGCTGCGGCAAGCCGCTGGCCTGGTGGTTCACCGACGAGCCATGGCGCCCCAACAAGAATCCGGACGCGCCCAAGGCGCGCGACCTGATGACCATGGCGAACCTGCCCCGCCAATGCCAGGCGGTGCTCGACGCGCCTGGTCCCGCCTCGGCGGAAGCCGTCACCTACAGGGGCGGCGGGACGCCAGTTGTGACAGCGCCCGCCATCGCCCAGGCGGCACCCGATCAAGCAACAGACACGCCGTTTCTGCCGGCAGGCGCCAGTGCCTTTGCCGCAACGCCCGAAAGCATGCCGTTGCCGCTTGCCCGGCCTAAAAACTGAACCGCGTTCCTCGCCCATAAGGGTTGACACGCAGCCGCTTCAATCGATTAATCCTCGGCGTTATCAGGGCTTTTTGATGCTGATTGTCCCCCTTCGCCATTGCGCCCGGCGGCGATCCTGCATAAGCCTTTTCGACCAATCACGACTGGATGCCATTCGCACATCAGGAGCATCGGGACACAAGCATGCCGGGTACGAGCGACGAAGAAACGCGATTGCGCTTTCCGATCCTGATCGGCGACATCGGCGGCACCAATGCTCGCTTCTCGATCGTGCTCGACTCGAATTCGGAAGCTTCCGATCCCATCATCGTAAAAACCGCCGATTTCGATACGATCGACGATGCGATTCAATCGGCGGTGCTTGATCACACTTCGCTGCACCCGAATTCAGCCGTGCTGGCGGTGGCCGGCCCGGTGGAGAGCGACGAAATCCCGCTCACCAATTGCCCTTGGGTCGTCAAGCCGAAGCAGATGCTTGCCAATCTGGGTCTGAGCGACATCGTCGTACTCAATGATTTCGAGGCGCAGGCGCTGGCCGTCGTCGCGCTCGGCGAAGAACATATGGAAAAGATCGGCGGCGGCGTGCCCGAGCCCAATGCCGGGCGCGTCGTGCTCGGCCCCGGAACCGGCCTTGGCGTCGCCGGACTCGTCCATGCGCTCAAGCGCTGGATACCTATCCCCGGCGAAGGCGGCCACATGGATATCGGCCCGCGCACACCGCGCGATTTCGAGGTGTTTCCGCATATCGAGCCTATCGAGGGCCGGATTTCGGGCGAACAGATCCTTTGCGGGCGCGGCCTGGTCAATGTCTACCGGGCCGTGGCCGAGGCCGACGGCAAGCCTTCCCCCCTGACCCAGCCGGCCGACATCACGGCCGCCGCCTTGGGAAAAACCGACCCGGTGGCCGAGGAAGCGCTGTCGATCTTCGCCACCTGCCTGGGGCGCACCGCGGGCGATCTTGCGCTGGTGTTCATGAGCCGCGGCGGCGTCTTTCTCACCGGCGGCATCGCCCCGAAAATCCTGCCCGCGCTGAAGGCCGGCAATTTCCGCGCCGCGTTTGAAGACAAGGCGCCGCACAGCGCCCTGATGCGCACCATACCAGTCTATGTCGTCACGCAGCCGCTGGCCGCCCTTGCCGGCCTTGCGGCTTTTGCACGAGCGCCCTCGCTGTTCGGGGTCGAGACGCGAGGCAGGCGCTGGCAGGCGCCTCCAGCGTGAAGTTTCCATAGGCAAGCCGCCCTCATGCCGCTATGAGGGGCACCTGACGGCGCCCATCGCGGCGGCAGAAACGATGGAACGGCCCAGTTGAACCCAGCAACCGGAAAGCACACGGGCGCCCAGCCCGGCGAGATCGTGGCGGTCATCCGCCGCATCCTTGCCGAAAACGGTCGCGACTACGCCTGGTATTACGTTCTCGCAATCGTGTGCCTGGTGGCGGTGGCGGGCACCACGGCCTTCACCGCCTGGATCATGCGCGACGTCATCGACCAGATATTCTACCGCCAGCGCGGCGATCTCATCGTGCTGATCTGCGTTGCGATCATGGCCGCCTTCGTCATCCGGGGCCTTGCCACCTACGGGCAGGCGGTGACGCTGGCCAAGATCGGCAACAATCTCGTCGCCCGCTACCAGCGCCGCATCTTCGATCACCTGATGAAGCTCGGCGTCGGCTTCTTCAACGACACCCGCTCGGGCCGGCTCGCCGCCCAGATCAACGAGAACGTCAACGGCGTCCGCGATCTTCTGGGCATGACGCTGACCTCGGTGGCGCGCGACGCGGTGTCGCTGATCGGCCTGATCGGCGTCATGGTGCTGCAGGACCCCCTGCTGTCGGTGATGTCGCTGCTGATCGGCCCGCCACTGATCTACACCGTTACCTACCTGATGCGGAGGCTGCGGCGCGCCACGCGCGAATCGGTGCAGATCAATTCGCATCTGATCGGCGCCATGCAGGAGGCCACGCAGGGCATCGCCATCGTCAAGGCCTTCACCATGGAGGATATCCTCGCCCGGCGTATCAGCAATCTCGTCGACGGCGCCGAGCAGAAAGCCAACCGCATCGCCAGGGTGTCCGAACGACTGACGCCGATCGCCGAAATCCTGGCTGGCTTCGCCGTCGCCGGCGTCATCGGCTATGCCGGTTACCGCGCCACCGTCGGCGGCCAGCCGCCGGGCGCTGTGTTTTCCTTCATCACCGCGCTGCTGCTCGCCTATGACCCCGCCCGTCGGCTGGCGCGCGTGCAGGTCGGCATGGAACGCTCGCTGGTCAACGCGCGCATGATCTACGAACTGCTCGACCTCGAGCCGCAGCAGGGCGACGCGGCGGACGCGCCCGATATCCGGATCGAAACCGGCGAGGTGCGCTTCGAGAACGTCTCCTTCGCCTATGCCGCCGACACGCCCGTGCTGCGCAATCTCAGCTTCGTTGCCGCCGCAGGGAAGACTACGGCCATCGTTGGCGCTTCCGGCGCCGGGAAATCGACGCTGGTGGCCCTGCTGCAGCGTTTCTACGATCTCGACGCGGGCAAGATCGAGATCGACGGGCAGGATATTTCCACGGTGACCAAGCGCTCGCTGCGCCAGTCGATCGCCTATGTCTCGCAGCAGCCCTATCTGTTCGAGGGTTCGATCCGCGACAACATCCGCTACGGACGCCTCGACGCCAACGACGCCGATATCGAGCTGGCGGCGGACCAGGCAGCTGCCGACGAGTTCATCCGCCAGCAGCCGCAGGGCTACGACACGCCGGTCGGCGAGAACGGCGCGACGCTTTCCGGCGGCCAGCGCCAGCGGGTGTCGATCGCGCGCGCCATCGTAAGGCAAGCCCCGATCCTGCTGCTGGACGAGGCTACGTCGGCGCTCGACAACGAATCGGAAGCGCGCGTCCAGCAAGCGCTGACCGACGCGATGCAGGGGCGCACCACCATTGTCATCGCGCACCGGCTGTCGACAGTGGTCAGCGCCGACCGCATCATCGTCCTGGAAGAGGGCCGATTGGTCGAGGAAGGCACGCATGCGTCGCTGATGGCGGACCCGCATAGCGTCTATGCCCGCTTCCACCGGCTTCAGGGCAACAAGGGCCTCGGCCTCGTCGATGACAGCAAGCCCGCCAAGGCTGCGGTCGGCTCAACCGGCCGGAAACCGGGCAGGACAAAAAAGGTAGCGGAGAAGAAAGCGTGAGCGAGATGGAACTGGTGGTGGTGGGGGCTGCCGGCCGCATGGGCCGCACCCTGATCCGCACGATTGCCGAGACGCCCGGCGCGCGCCTTTCCGCCGCGATCGAGCGAGCCGGGTCGGCCGAGATCGGCAATGATTCCGGCGAACTCGCCGGCATCGGCGCAAACGGTATCAGGATCGGCGATGACCCGCTGCCCGCCTTCGCCAAGGCCGACGGCGTCCTCGATTTCACCGCGCCCTCGGCAAGTATCGAGTTTGCCGGCTATGCGGCACAGGCGCGCATCGTCCACGTCATCGGCACCACCGGCTGTTCGGCCGCGGACGACGCTAAAATCGCCGCTGCCGGACGCCACGCGACCATCGTCAAGTCCGGCAATATGAGCCTCGGCGTCAATTTGCTCGCCGCGCTGGTTGAGCAGGCGGCGCGGGCGTTGCCGGCACAAGATTTCGACATCGAAATCCTCGAGATGCACCACCGGCACAAGGTCGATGCGCCGTCGGGCACCGCGCTGTTGCTCGGGCAGGCAGCCGCCGCTGGCCGCGGCATCGACCTCGACGCCAACAGCGTGCGGGCGCGCGATGGCCACACCGGCGCGCGGCCGTCCGGCTCCATCGGCTTCGCCACACTGCGCGGCGGCTCGGTCGTCGGTGAGCATTCCGTCATCCTGGCCGGCACCGGCGAGCGCGTCACCCTCACCCACCAGGCCGACGACCGCGCGATTTTCGCGCGCGGCGCGGTCCGGGCGGCGCTATGGGCCAACGGCAGGAAGCCAGGCCTCTATTCGATGCGCGACGTGCTCGGGCTCGGCTGAACAACCTTAAAACCGTCGAAGGGAGAAAAAATGTCTCGCACCCTCGTGCTCGTGCGCCACGGCCAGAGCGAATGGAATCTGAAGAACCTGTTCACCGGCTGGCGCGACGTCGACCTGACCGAGCAGGGCCATGCCGAAGCCATGGCCGCCGGCCAGAAGCTGAAGGCGCGTGGGCTGAAATTCGACATCGCTTTCACTTCGGCGCTGAAGCGGGCGCAGATAACCTGCCAGCACATTCTCGACGCGGTCGGCCAAAGCGACCTGAAAACCATTCGCGACCAGGCGCTGAACGAACGCGACTATGGCGACCTTTCCGGTCTCAACAAGGACGACGCCCGAAAGAAATGGGGCGAAGAGCAGGTGCATATCTGGCGCCGTTCCTACGACGTGCCGCCGCCTGGCGGCGAGAGCCTGAAGGACACCGGCGCGCGCGTCTGGCCCTATTATTTGCACGATCTGCAGCCGCATGTGCTTTCAGGCGGCACGGTGCTGGTCGCGGCTCACGGCAATTCGCTGCGCGCGCTGATCATGGCGCTGGACGGGACTTCCGGCGAAGACATCGTCAAGCTGGAACTCGGCACCGGTGTGCCGATCATCTACACGCTCAACGCCGATTCGACGGTGACCTCGAAGGAGGTGCTGGCCGGCTGAGCGCTGGTTCGCACCACGAAATCCGCAACATCGGCCCGCGCCCGAGAAAAAGCGCGTTGACACTGCCGGCCCGCCCGCTTACATGGGCGCGCACCAGCCCAGATGGCGGAATTGGTAGACGCGCACGGTTCAGGTCCGTGTGCCGCAAGGCGTGGAGGTTCGAGTCCTCTTCTGGGCACCAATTTTTATGACGACCGATATGATATAAAGCCTTGATTTTTCAAGGCTTTTTTCATTTTAAGGCTTTCGGCTTGCCTGCCGGCATCGCAAAAATTCCCTTGATTCGGGTAACAATACGGGCAACGGACTGTCGCCGGTAAGGAAACAGGTCTTGGCCTGTGACCCGCATGCACGCCCTGCGCGAGCGTTCAGGACTTCACCTTGGCGCCCGACGGATCGTAGAGCGGTTCGAGATGGATGCGCGCCGGCGTCTTTTGCATAGCGACGACAAGTTCATAGCTGCCCGAGGTCAGGAAATCGCCCGAAACGCCATCGGCGGCGCGCACATAGCCGTAACCGATGCTCTTGCCCACGGTGTAGCCGTAGCCGCCGCTTGTCAGGTAGCCGACGGTCGCGCCGTCGCGCAGGATCGTCTCGCGGCCCAGAAGCACGATGTCGGGATCTTCAACGGTAAAGCCGGCGAAGCGCTTGGCCGGCACCGCGCCGTTCATCCTCTCAAGCGCGCGACGACCTAGGAAATCGGTATTCTTGCGCAGTTTCACCGCCCAGCCGAGCCCGGCTTCCATCGGCGTGTCGTTGGGGGTGATGTCGGAGCCCCAGGCGCGGTAGCCCTTTTCCAGACGCAGCGATTCCAGCGCCCTATAGCCGACGGGGCGGATGCCATGGGGTTTGCCGGCCGCCATCAGCGCGTCGAAAACCTCGCCCGTCGCGTCGATCGGCACATGCAGTTCCCAACCAAGCTCACCGACATAGGTGACGCGCAGGGCGCGCACCGTATGCCCGGCAATGGCAATCTCCCGCACATGCCCGAACGGGAAGGCGGCGTTGGAAACGTCGGCTTCGGTCACGGCCGCCAGCACGTCGCGGGCGCGCGGTCCCATTAACGACAGCGTGCCGAACTTTTCCGTCACGTCGGTCAGCGTCACGTCGAGCCCGGCCGGAATATGGTCGACGACCCAGGATTGGTCGTGCGTGCGAAAACCGGTGCCCGTGACGATGTAGAATTGCTCCTCGCCAAGCCGCGCCACGGTCAGGTCGGCCTCGATGCCGCCGCGCGTGTTGAGAAGCTGCGTATAGGTCAGGCGGCCGGCCGGCTTGTCGATATTGTTGGCGCAGACCCAGTCCAGCGCCTTCAGCGCGTCCGCTCCCGCCAGTTCGTATTTGGCAAAGGACGACTGGTCGAAAACGCCGACTGCCTCGCGCACATGCCGGTGTTCGTCGCCGACGGCGGAGAACCAGTTCTGGCGGCCCATCGAGTAAATGTCCTGAGGCTTTACTCCTTCCGGCGCGAACCAGTTCGGCCGCTCCCAGCCGAGTTTCGAACCGAAGACGGCGTTGTGCTTCTTCAGGCGCTGGTAGAGCGGCGAGACGATGCACGGCCGGCCCGAGACATATTCCTCATGCGGGAAGCCGACCGTATAATGCTTGCCATAGGCTTCGAGCGTGCGGTCGAGCACCCAATGCCGGTCGCGGTGCATTTGCGAAAAGCGGCGGATATCGACCACCCACAGGTCGAGCGGGGCTTCGCCGTCCACCACCCACTGCGCCAGCACCCAGCCGGCGCCGCCGCCGGAAGCGATACCGAAGGCGTTGAAGCCGGCGCCGACGAACATGTTGGCACATTCGGGCGCAGCGCCAAGGATGAAATTACCGTCGGGGGTGAAGCTTTCCGAACCGTTGATCATCTGCTTGACGCCGACATGGCCGAGCGCCGGAACGCGCGCGATGGCCTGCGTCATATGCTGTTCGAAATGATCGTAGTCGTCGTCGAACAGACGGAATTCCCAGTCCTCGGGAACGTCGCCATCCGGCAGCCCGGTTTCCCAGGCCTGCGGGTTCGGCTCATAGCCGCCCATCACCAGCCCGCCCACCTCTTCCTTGAAATAGGTGCGTCGGTCGGGGTCGCGCAGCGTCGGGGCGTCGGTCGCCAATCCCTCGATCTTCTCGGTGATGATATATTGATGCTTGACTGGCTGCAGCGGCACGTTGATGCCGGCCATCGCACCGACCTGCCTTGCCCACTGGCCGGCGCAGTTCACCACCTTGTCGCAGCGAACCGTGCCCTGATCGGTGCGCACGGCAAGGATGCGGCCATCCTTCATGTCGAAGCCGGTGACGCGCACCTTCTCGAACAGCTTCGCGCCGTGCATGCGCGCACCCTTGGCCAATGACTGGGTGATATCGGACGGGCTGGCCTGTCCGTCGGTCGGCAGCCATGACGCGCCGACGAGATCGCCCGTCTCCATCAGCGGCCACATCTTCTTCACCTCGGCCGGCGACAAAAGCGCCATGTCCATGCCGAAGCTTTTGGCGGTCGTCGCCAGCCGCTTGTATTCGGTCCAGCGATCCTGGTTGGTGGCAAGCCGCAGGCATCCGGTCATCTTCCAGCCGGTGGCCAGACCGGTTTCGGCCTCCAGCCCCTTGTAGAGATCGACCGAGTATTTCAGCACCCGCGTAATCGACGCCGACGAACGCAACTGCCCTACGAGCCCGGCGGCATGCCAGGTCGAGCCGGAGGTGATCAAGCCCTGTTCCAGCAGCACCACGTCGGCCTTGTGGTCGCGCGCCAGATGGTAGGCGGTGGAGCAGCCGATGATGCCGCCGCCGATGATGACGATCCCGGCTTGCGTTGGCAGGGTCATGATGGACGCTTCCCGTATGTTGTCCTGTAGCTTTCCAGCGCGGTTTCGAGCCGTGCCAGATTGTCGTGCGTGTAGGCGACGTAGTCGGCGCCGGGCGCGTCGAGGTGAAGCTCGGAGATCATGCTCCACATCGCCTCGCGTAGCAGCGACGCGCATTGCATGGCGGCGTGGCCCCGGCGAATCGCCACATCCGGCGCGCGCCCGAAATAGGCGGCGAGCAACTGTTCCGCTGCTTCCTCTTCCATGCCGGAATTGGACGACAGGCCGGCCAGGTCGAACATGGCGGTGTTGAAGCCGGCATATTCGAAATCAATCAGCCACAGCTTTTCGCCGTCGTCGAGGATGTTGGCGGGCAAAAGGTCGTTGTGGCCGAAAATGATCGGCAGCGGGGTCTGCGCGACTTCGAGTTCCTCAGCCAACGCCAGATAACCGGGAAGTTCGTCCGCCATGCGGCTGCCGCCGGCGGCCAGCGAGCGCGCATAGTCGCGAATGACGTGGAACACCCAGAACATGAAGCCGGCGCCGGAGACATGGCGGGGCATCTGCGTGTGAAATGCGCGCAGCACCGCCGCAATCCGGCTGGCGTTGGCGCGAACGTCCTCGGCGGCGAAGGTCCTGCCGTCGATATGCCGGCTCACGATGACGCCTTGCTCGGCATATTCCACGGCCGGCGCAAAACCGCAGGCGTGGGCGGCGCGCGCGCTCATCAGTTCCCGTTCGCGCGAAACGTGGTGGAAGGGGTAGTCGCGCCCCATTCGCACGACATGCTTGCCGGCGGCATCGGTCACCAGAAAGTTCTCGTTGCTGAGGCCGCCACCCAGCGGCTCGATCTCGATGCCGCCGTTCCAGCAAGGCAAAGCCCGAATGACGGTTTCGCCCGAGGCGTGTCGCTTCTCCATCAGGCGATCCCCAGCCTGGCCTTGGTGCGCGCGGCACCGGCGGCGATCAAGCGGTCGGCGATGATGGCGATGAAGGCGACGGCGAGGCCGGCGACGAGGCCGCGGCCGGTATCGGCCTTGGTCAGCGCGATATAGACCTCCTGGCCTAGGTCGCGCGTGCCGACCAAAGCGGTGATGACCAGCATCGACAGCGCGAACATGATGGTCTGGTTGAGGCCCAGCATGATTTCCGGCAGCGCCAGCTTCAGCTTGATCTTGGTAAGAAGCTGGCGGCGCGTGCAGCCCATGGCCTGACCGGCCTCGATCAGCTTCGGATCGACCTTTTGCAGGCCGAGCGCCGTGTAACGAATCGCCGGCGCCACCGCATAGGCGACGATGGCGATGAGAGCGGTGAAATCGCCGACGCGAAACAGCATCACCACCGGCATCAGGTAGACGAAGGACGGCAGCGTCTGCAGCGTGTCTATGACCACCTGCACCCAGCGCCACAAACGTTCGCGCTCGGCGGCGAAAATGCCGATGGGAATGCCGATCAGCGAGGCGACGACGACCGAGATGCCGCACAGATAGACGGTGATCATCGCCTTTTCCCATTGCCCGGTGGCGGCGATCAGGAAGGCGAGCGCTGCAACGGTGAAGGCCAAGCGCGCGCCGGCGAGCCGCCAGCCGGCGAAGGCGAGCATCGCGGTAACGCCGAGCCACGGAAAGCTGCCCAGCAGGCGCTTGAACGGAATGAGCACATTGAGCAGAACGACGTCCTTCGAGGCCTCCAGCACGTCAAAGAAATTGACGTTGATCCAGCGCACCACCTCGGCGAAGAAGCCGCCCGTGGAGATTTGCAGCGCCTCGGGATAACGCTGGAAGGCAGGCGAAACGAGCCCCATCAGGCTGGTAACGATGACAACGGCCAGGGCGGCAAGGGCATAGGGATGCCGCCCGACGAAACTTTCCGCCGGGCGCGCCGCTTCGGCCTTGCCGGCCTTGATGGCATAAGCCTGCGAAAGGCGGTCGAGCGCCACGGCAAGTGCGACGATGGCGACGCCCGATTCCAGTCCGGCGCCGATATCGAGCCGGCGCAGCGCAGCCAGTACGTCGAAGCCGAGACCGCCGGCGCCGATCATCGAGGCGATGATGACCATGTTGAGCGACAGCATGATGACCTGGTTGACGCCGACCATCAGGCTGTCCTTGGCCGACGGCACCAGAATGCGCCACGTCATCTGGCGGCGCGTGCAGCCGATCATCCTGCCGAGGTCGAGCATCTCGTCCGGCACCGAGCGCAACGCCAGCACGGTGATGCGCGTCATCGGCGGCATGGCGTAGATCAGCGTCGCCACCACCGCCGCGGTCGGGCCGAAGCCGAACAGAAACAGGATGGGCACCAGATAGGCGAAGACGGGGATGGTCTGCATCAGGTCGAGCACGGGCGTCAGCACCTGCTCGACGCGGCGCGAACGGTAGGCGGCGATGCCGAAGAGAACGCCGCCGGCGACGCCCAGCGGCGCGGCGACGAGGATCGAGGCGAGCGTCACCATGGAACTGGTCCACTGGCCGAAGACGGCGAGGAAGCCGAAGCAGACCGTCACGACGATGGCGAGCCTGCGGCCGCCGGCGTGGTAGCCGAGCAGCGCCACGATGGCGATCACCGCGATCCAGGAAAGCGGCGGCAGGATTTCCACCGCGCTCGACCCTTGTCCCGACAGGAAGCCGCTGGACAGGAGGCTGAGCGCCAGTTCGTATGGCTGGTTGATGAGCCAGGCGATGAACCGCGTCATGTCGGTGAAGGTGAAAAGCCCGAAGCTGGCGCTGTTTACCAGCCATTTCATGGCGTTACCGATCCAGCGCTGAGCCGGGATCTGCCAGGCTCGCGGATAATCGAACGCCCATTTGAAATGGTCGCCGTATTGCCAAAAGACGATAAAGGCGACGATGGCCGCTATCCAAAGGACATTGCCGCTGCCAGGCCGGGCCGGGGCACGGGGCCGCGCCGGAACTGCCGCCTCGAAGTGTTGCGCGGGCAGGCTCATGTCAGCCCCGCATCATCAGTTCGACGACGTCGCCGCGGTCGAGCACCCCGACGACCTTCCCCTCCGTGTCGACAACGGTGAGCGCCTCTATGCCGGGGCCGAACAGCGACGCCGTCTCGGCAATCGTCGCCCGCGCCGGTACTGTGGCGTTGCCGGGAGCGGCGTCACCATTGGCCGGCCGCATGGTGGATGCCACCCGGATGACTTTCGCCTTCGATACGTTGCGGGTGAATTCGGCTACATAGGCGGTCGCGGGGTTCAGAACGATGTCCTCAGGCGTTCCAGCCTGCACGATGGCGCCGTCCTTCATGATGGCGATCCGGTCGGCAAGGCGGATGGCCTCGTCGAAATCATGGGTGATGAAGACAATGGTCTTCTGCAGCACGGATTGCAGTCGGATGAACTCGTCCTGCATCTCGCGCCGGATCAAGGGGTCCAGCGCCGAAAAGGGCTCGTCGAGAAACCACAGTTCGGGCTCGCCGGCGAGCGAACGCGCAATGCCGACACGCTGCTGCTGACCTCCCGACAATTCGCGCGGGAAAAAATTCTCCTTGTCGGACAGGCCGACCAGTTCGATCATTTTTCGCGCGCGCGCCTCGCGCGCCGCCTTGTCAATGCCCTGCACTTCGAGCGGAAAGGCGACATTGGCAAGCACCGTCAGGTGCGGCAGAAGCGCGAAATGCTGGAACACCATGCCCATCCGGTGCCGCCGCAATTCGATCATGCGCGCGTCGTTGGCTTCGAGCAGGTTTTCGCCGTTGAACAGGATTTCCCCGGCCGTCGGTTCCACCAGCCGCGACAGGCAGCGCACCAGCGTCGACTTGCCGGAACCGGAAAGCCCCATGATGACGAAGATCTCGCCGGTGCGGACTTCCAGATCGACAGCGCGCACCGCGCCGACAAGGCCGTTTCGCGAAAGCTCCTCGGTTCCCGCTACTCCCGTCCCCGCTTTGTCGATAAATTCCCGGGCCCCCGAGCCGAAAACCTTCCAGACGTTCCGGCAGACGAGTTTTGGTTGAGGTTCAGTCATCGATCATCCGAGCATTGTCGAACCGCCGCGGGCTACACGGCCGGTCATCCGGTAGGCGGGAAGCGGAGGCCCGCCGCACCAGTGCGCGACGGGCTCCGTACGACCGTTACTTCTTGATCCACTGCGACCAGCGCGGTTCGTTGGCGCCCATCCACTCGGCCACCACGTCATCGACCTTCTGGCCGTCGAGATCGACCTTGGTGATCATCTGGCCCATTTCGTCGTTGTCGATGGTGAAGGCCTTGATCGCCTTGTAGGCATCCGGCCACTTGTCCTTCACGCCGACCCAGCCGACCTTCCAGATTTCGCCATGCGGCTTGCCGCAATCATAGGCCATGTCGGGGTTGATGCCCCAGGATGGGTCTTCGTAGCATTCCTTGGTGTATTCGGGGAACTCGACCCATTCGCCCTTGTACTTGGTCGTCGACCAGTGCGGCGCGTAAATCCACAGCAGGATCGGCGCCTGGCGCTGGTAGGCGCTTTCCAGTTCCGCAAACAAGGCCGCATCTGTGCCGGCATGGATGACCTCGAACGGCAGGTCGAGCGCCTCCACCCGCTCATCGTCGAAGCCGCCCCAGGTCACCGGCCCGCCGAGATAGCGGCCCTTGGGCGCCGTCTCGGCAGTCGAGAACGCCTCGGCGCATTTCGGGTCCTTGAGCGCTTTCCAATCCGGCAGGCCGGGGCATTTCTCCTTCATGTATTCGGGAAACCACCACTCTTCCTTGGCCTTCATGCCGGTCGGGCCGAAATTCTCGACCTTGCCGGTAGCGGTCGCGGCATCCATCGCATCGCGGCCCGTGGTTTCCCACATTTCCATCGCCACATCGAGGTCGCCCGTCTCGAGACCCGCGAACTGGGCGAGATAGTCGGCCTGCACGTAGTCGACATTGTTGCCGGCCTTTTTCAGCACCTCGCCCATGATGTGGGTGGTGATGAGCTGTCCGGTCCAGTCATGCAAAGTCAGCTTGATCGGATCGCTGGAATCTTGCGCCCAGGCGGGCGACAGCGAAAGCGCTGTACCCAGGGCAAGCGCCCCGAGCGCGGCTTTGGTCATGCGATTGCGTGAAAACATGTCGAGCCTCCCTGCTCATTTGTTGGTGCCTGCAAGGCATGCCGTCTTCCGCGGCAATTTTCTCGCAAACGCATCATGCACAGTGTCACGCCCGTTTCGCTGGCTGTCAACGAAATCCTGTGGCTATTTTTGGGAATTTGACTGGAAATGGCTATCTTCGTTGCACTATCAGCCAAATCCGCTCTAGAAACGGTCAGATGCGCCTTATCCATATGGCAGACGATCGATGATCCACTCAAAGAGACATGGCGAAATCCTGCGGCTCCTGAACGAGCACGGCACGGTCACTATCGCCGACCTCGCCGAAAAGCTCGGCGTCTCACTGGAGACGGTGCGCCGCGACGTGAAGCCGCTCAGCGACGACGGCGCTGTGGTGAAGATGCACGGCGCCATCAGCCTGCCGTCGATGACGGGCGAAGCGCCTTTCGAGCGGCGCATGCGCGAGAATGCCGAGGCGAAGCGAACGATCGCCCGCATGGTGGCCGGTACCATCCGCGACGGCGAATCCGTCATGCTCGATACCGGCACGACCACCAGTTTCCTGGCGCGCGAACTGCTTGGCCATCGACGGCTCACCGTCGTCACCAACTCGTCCGACATCGCCCGCACGCTGGCGACCGTCAACGGCAACAAAGTCTATATGGCCGGCGGCGAACTGCGCAGCGATTCAGGCGCTGCTTTCGGCATTTCCGCCATCGATTTCGTCAGCCGGTTCAGCGTCACGCATGCGATCATTTCGGCCGGTGCGATCGAGGCCGCCAACGGGGTCATGGATCACGACCTGGCGGAGGCCGAGTTTGCCCGCATGGTACTGTCGCGTGGCCAGCGGTCGGTGGTCATCACCGACCACACCAAGTTCGGCCGGCAGGGGCTCGTTCGCGTATGCGGCTTCGACGGAATTTCCGAACTGGCGACCGATTGGCCGCCGGCGGCCGACATCACTGAGGCGCTTGCCGGCGCCGGCACCCGGCTGGTCGTCACCGACAAGCCTACCGCTCGGTGAAGGCGCGCGACATGCTTTCGCGGATCGGCTTGGTCAGGTAATCGAGAAAGGTCCGCTCCGCCGTCTCGATCATCACGTCGACCGGCATTCCGGGAGTCGCGACGAAGCCCGGGATGCGGGCAAGCTCGCTGGGCGAGAGGCGCACGCGGGCGAGATACACCTCCTGATTGGGAATGGTCGCGTCCGAAAGCGCATCGGCCGAAACATAGTAGACGTCGCCGTTCAGCACCGGGGTCGTGCGCCGGTTCAGCGCCACCAGCCGCACCGTTGCCTTCTGGCCGGGCTTCACCGCATCGATATCCTTGCGCTGAATCTGGGTCTCGATGATCAGCGGTACGTCCGAGGGCAGGATTTCAAGAATCTTCTTGCCGCTTTCGATGACGCCGCCCGACGTGTGGTAATACATACGCACGACGGTGCCTGAGACCGGCGCGTTGATGGTCGAACGCCGGGTGATGTTCTTGGCCTGCCGCGCCTCCTGACGGATTCCGTCGAGGTCGCCCTGGCTGCTCTGAAGCTCGTCGAGCGCCTTCTGGTTCAGTTCCGTCACCGTCTGGTTGATCTGCTGATGGAACTTCTCGATCTGGGAATTGGTTTCCGATACTTCGGCATCAAGCCGCCCGATCTGCCCCTCGGCATCGGCAATGGCACGCTGGATGGCGTTGACCTCCGGCTTGCGGATCAGTCCCTGCTTGAGAAGCTGCAGCTTGCCGGCATATTCCTGATTCAGATAGTCGAGCTGCTCGGCCATCGACGTGCTTTGCCGCTGAAAGCCCTCGGTCCGGAATTTCAGCGATTCCATGTTCAGCTTGAGCAGCCCGGTCTCGCTGTCGATGCGGTTGCGGGCAGACTTGAAACTGGCTTGCTGGCTGTCGACGATGGCCTTGATGTCGTTGTCGCCGGCGTTGCTGGTGATGATGACGGGGAAGGCAATTTCCGGCTTGTCGTTGACCTGCGCCTCCAGCCGCGCCACGTTCGCCTCCAGCCGCGCCTGCCGCAGGAACAGCTGCCGCTGCTTGACCTGGGCGGCGATGCCGTCGAGCCGGATCAGCGGTTCGCCGGCGGTGACGTGGTCGCCCTCGTTGACGAGAATATCCTGGATGATGCCGCCCTCAAGGTGCTGGACCACCTTGTTTTCGCCCGTCGCCACGAAACTGCCGGCGGTGACCACCGCCGCGGCCAGCGGCGCGGTCGCCGCCCAGGTGCCGAAGCCGCCGAAGGCCACCACCACCAGCACCAGGCCGACAAGCGCGTGTTTATGGATCGAGCGCGGCACCTGGCTGTACCATTCGATGTCGTGGACGTCGGCTATGCTGGTGTTCACGATATCGCCTGTACCGGTTGTTGGGCCTGTGCCGACTGGTGGCCGACGGCATTGCGCGCATTGGCTGCGTTCAGGGGCGCGAGCGCCTTGAGAACGTCCTGCCGGACGCCGAACATCGATACCGTGCCGTTGGCGAGCAACAGGATCTTGTCGACGCAGTTCAGCAATGACGGCCGCTGGGTGATGGTGATGACGGTGATCTTCTCCTGCTTGGCGTGGGCGAGCGCGCGCAACAGCGCCGCGTCGCCGGTCCCGTCGAGATTGGAATTGGGTTCGTCCAGCACAACCAGGCGCGGATTGCCGAAAAAGGCGCGCGCCAGCGCGATGCGCTGCTTCTGGCCGCCCGACAGCGGCGAGCCGTCGCCGGCAACGATGGTTTCGTAGCCCTGAGCGAAGGTCGAGATCAGTTCGTGAACGTCGGCCAGCATCGCCGCCTTGTAGATATCGTCGTCGCTGGCGTCGTCGCGCATGCGGCCGATATTGGCCTTGATGGTGCCGGGGAAAAGCTGCACGTCCTGCGGCAGGTAGCCGATGTTCTCGCCGAACTGGCGCTGGTCCCAGTTGCGCAGGTCCATCAGGTCGAGGCGCACATTGCCCGACGTTGGCAGGATCGAGCCGACCAGCATCTTGCCGAGCGTTGTCTTGCCGGCGCCGCTGTCGCCGATGATGGCCAGCGACTCGCCCGGTGACAGCGTGAAGGTTATGCCGTTGAGCACGACGCGCTTGGTGCCCTGCGGCACGAACAGGAGCCGCTCGACATCGAGCCGGCCTTGCGGGCGCGGCAGCTTCAGCCGTTCGAAATTCAGGGGCGACGCCTTCAAAAGAGTTGCGATCCGCTGATAGGCCGAGCGCGTATTGATGAACTGGTGCCAGCCCTCGATGGCGCCTTCGACGGGAGCCAGGGCGCGCCCGGCGATGATCGAGGCGGCGATCACCATGCCGCCGGTCAACTGCCCTTCCAGCGACAGGTAGGCGCCCCAGCCGAGCATGGCGACCTGCGCCAGCATCCTGACCGCTTTGGACACGGAGGCGGCGATGACGTTGCGATCCTGCGCCGTCACCTGCGCCCTGAGCGCGCCGGCGGTGTCGCGGCCCCATATCTTGACGGCTTCCGGGATCATCGCCAGCGCGTTGATGATCTGCGAATTGCGCGACATGGAATCGAGGTGAAGGTTGGCCTTGCTCTGGAAGTTGCCGGCTTCGTGGAACGGCGCCTCCGTCGCGCGCTGGTTGAAATAGGCGATGACCAGAAGCAGCAGGGCGGCAACGACGACGATGTAGCCGAGATCGGGATGCACCAAAAACACCGCCAGCATGAACAGCGGCGTCAGCGGCGCATCGAGAAACGACAAAAGTGTGCCCGACACCAGGAAGCCGCGCAGTTGCTGGAGGTCGCCTAGCGTCTGGTATTCGCGCCCGTTGCTGTTGAGCGAAGCGCGCGCCGCGGCGCCGAGGATGGGCGCGCCGAGTTGGGCCGCGACCTCGACCGCCGTGCGCATCAGGATGAAGCGGCGGATGGCATCGAGCACGGCGTTGAGGATGACGGCGCCGGCGATCAGGATCGTCAGCATGATCAGGGTGTCGGTCGAGCGGCTGGTCAGCACGCGGTCGGATATCTGGAACAGATAGACCGGGATCGCCAGCACCAGGACGTTGGTCGCCAGCGTGAAACCCATGACGACAAGCAGATTGCGCCGCACCGCATGGATGCCGGCGTTGAGATTGTCGGCGAGGTTGATGGGGCCGAGGCGGCGATGGAACACACCGTCGCCGGGCCTATCAACTTCCTTGCCCTGCTCACGGGCCTTGGCTATCGGCATCGGCGGCGTGCTTCGGGCCTCGATCGGCCCACTGTCACCGTCGATCGATTTGAGAGTGCCGGCCGGAATGGGGCTTAACGGAATGGGATTTTCCGTTCGGCCTGCGTCCGGCCGGTCAATCTCTATCGTCGCCGGCTCTATCGTCGCTGCGGACGCAGTAGCGGCATTTTCTCTCTTCTCATCCGGCTCGCCATCGATGGGCCGGAAGAAAAGCGGTTTCGCCTTCAGCCTCAGTTCCGCAGCAGCGGCGTCGATCTCGGCCATGAACGCCTCGAATGTTCCGTCGATATCCTTCAGGCCCGCCGCGGCTTTCGCCGCCGCGCCGTCCGTCTCCGGTTGCCCGGCTTCGCCGGCGTCCATCGCCTGCGGCATCTGTAGGTTGGAGGTCACATGCTTGTTCATTGCCGTCCCGGAGTATCGGCCGTCAGGAAACGACGGATTGCATGATGTCGCTGTGGGCGGAGTGGACGCCGACATCGTCCTTCAGATGCGAGGACGGGTCGTCGGGATTTGTCTTGATCATATCGTCGCTGAGAAAGGCCACGGCCTCGTTGACCAGATGGTCGCCGTCCTTCGCCTCCAGCAGATGGTCGGTGCGGATGACGTCCGTCTGCACCAGCAGTTCATCGGAGTAGTGGTCGCCGCCGAAATAGGTCTTGCCGGCCGGATCGACATCCACAATCTGCGCGGAATTGACCAGCGCGTTGGAACCGGTGGTGACCGTCCAGTCGGCGTTCGGATCCGCCTGCACCGCCGAATTCATTGCCAGCGCGACATGGTCGGCATCGCCGAGCACGTTGGTCTGGCTCACATATTGCAGGTCGTAGATGCTGCCCGAAATGTAGAGTACCCGCAGCCCCTCAAGCCCCTGGAAGGCGCTGTCGGTGAGCACGCTCGAAGGCAATGTCTTGTTGCCCGCCGCCAGATCGTTCAGCGCGTCGTAAAAGCCGGTCGGCAGCGTCCCCGTCATGTCGTGGCCGATCGTGGTGATCTTCGCATCGTTCCACAGAAGGTTGTTGCCGGTCGACACCGAACCCTGGCCGGAGGTGTGGAAACCGGCGAGCGCGCCCACCACGTCGTCGTCGAGCAGCACGTTGGTCTGGGTGATGATGTTGGCGTCGTAATAATTACCGCCGATCAGAATGAGGTCGTAATATTTGCCGAGATCCGCGAGCGAGAGGTCGTTGAAGCCCTGGTTCTCGCCCATGCCGACCTTCGTCGTCACGCCGGAAGAAGAGGCGACGACGCTGGTGTCGTTGTCGAGCATGAAATTGAGTTGCTGGATCCAGTTCAGCGAAACGAAGTCGCCGTGGATTTCGGTGATCGCCCATCCCTTGGGAAACCCCAACTGCGCGGCATCGTCCGGAGCGGCGGCACCGTTTCCAATATCGATATATTGCATCTGGGCGATGTTGAACGCCGCCGTTGCCGCGTTCTGCCCGGCGTTTGCCCAATTGCTCAGGCTGCCGCCGATGGAATCGGAATCACTCCAGGCATTGACCTGAACGATCGCATTCAGCGTGAAATAATTGCCCGCTACCGCAAAAACATTGCCTTCCAGCGCATCGTTGACCAGCGACGCGAAATTGACCAGCGCATTGCTGCCTGTGTTGATCTCGACCGAAGCGAGGCCGGAAAATTCCCCTTGCCCGTGAACCGTCTCGCCGACCGCGACGGCCCCTGACCCCTGGATCAGGTGGTTGCCGCCGGGCAGTGTATCGGCGGGTGTATCCGCAGCGTCCTTGACGAGCGGCGACCCAGCCGGCAGCACGTCGTCCAGCTTCGGTGCTTCATCGAACATCCGGCCGTTCACATAGATCGCATCGACTTCCGGATCGCCGAAGACGGCGACATCGGCGTGAACCGAAACGCCATCGGCGGGCGCAAATGGAGAATACGGATCGCCGGAATTTTGCGCCTGTGCCGCCTCGATATTGGCGATGAAGGCGTTCAAGGAGTCGGCCGTATTTGTGATGAAAGTGCCGATATCCTCAGCCGACCCGAAGGTGGCGGCATCGACGGGGACGAATTGCGAGGCGTCGTTCAGCAGAGCATCGAGCGCGAGGTTCGGCGTGCCGATCGCATGGAAAGCGACCGCGTTTGTGCCGACATTGACGAAATCATTGTCCGAAAGATTGTTGATCTGCGAAACATGTACGGCAACGGAACCGGGCGGCGTCAGTTCGATCTGCCTGACGCCCGACTGGAAATCCTGCTGCAGCGGCAGCGCGCTGTATTGCGGATAGACCGCGAACGGCAGCTGGATCGGTATCGGAACGTCCAGTTGCGCATAGCTCACGGCCGACGCGACCCCAAGCTGTTCGATCTCCGGCGCGGCGGGAACATAGTGCAGACCCGGATCAGGATCGTTGAAATCGTAGGGCGATTGGAACGTGACCTGGGTCTGGACGTGATCGTCCGGTGCTGCTTCCACCGCCTGCAAGGCCTTGAATTCGAGGTAGTCGTCGCGCAGCCGCGCCTGCTCCGTTTCTATCTGAAACAAACCGACGAAGTGGGCGATTGCCTCGGTGATCTTGTCCAAATGCACGGCACCGTTCTCCGATTGCTGCGGCATTTTCCGACGGATGGGCAATTATCGATCAGGATGGGCTACGTAGGGTTTTCCCGCGTAGCCCGGCTTTCAGGTTCCGCTGACGCGGAACGTCAGGGACGTTCAGGAGCCACTATGGTCCATCTGGTCGTAGTTTCCGCCGACGACCGTCTGGCTGAGCAGGTTTTCCATCATGTTGGCGCCCATCACGATGCTCTGGTTGAAGGCGCTGGTGTCGATGGTGGCGTCAGCATGGGCTTCCGACAGGCCGTTGACATAGCCGTCATGGCCGTTGTTGGAGCCCCACATTCCGCCATCGCCGCCATAACCGCCGTCGCCATCGGTGATGGTACCGCCGGCACCGCCGAAGCCGCCATCTCCACCCATGGATGCGCCGCCGGTTCCGTCACCCGCGACCGGCACGACGATGGTATCGCCGCTCCAGGCAAAGCCACCCTGACCGCCTGCACCGCCGACGCCCGCGCCGGTTCCCTCGCCGATACCCGTGCCGACGC
>JBARYG010000156.1:0-66063 GCA_049647745.1 Mesorhizobium sp. | reverse complement strand
TTCCTGTGGTTAGCGAAGTCTTGATCCGGATGCAGAGAATTTTTTTCAAATTTGAGCGGATTTCGCGGAATAGCGGCTTTTGTATCCTTAACGATTTCCAACGTTTACCTCTTGTTTTAGCTTTGTTTTCTCCAAATTAAGCACGCCATTTAACGACGGATTCAAGCCTGCGGATCATGCTTCGAAGCATCGGAAGAGCAGCCCCGGCGGGGCGAAAAAGGTGGCTCTCGGGATCGTGACAGGGGATTGAAAATGGCACGTTTTGAAATGCTTGAAACCGGCTTCGGCGCCATGGGGGCGACGGCTCAGGCCGACATTCTTTTCGAACTGGGCATGATGTATGCGACCGGCCGCGATTGCGAGCCAGATGTCGTAGCCGCCCACAAATGGTTCAACATCGCCGCGATCAAGGGATCCGGCCGCGCCGCCGAACTGCGCTCGGAACTGTCGGCCACCATGTCCAAGACCGACATCGCCAAGGCACTTCGCGAGGCGCGCGAATGGATGACCGTGCACTGAATTGAACGGACGGACTGACAGGGCAAGGCACCGGATCGACGCGGCACAAGACGGCGCGACCGGCGATAACGACAAGATGCGGCACCCGCACGACCGGGGCAGCTGCACACACGACAGGGAAGGCGAGGGTTCTGGGCGGCGGCCGCCCAAGGGGAACGCTCGACAGGCAAGCCGCGACCAGCCGACACAAGGCCGGCGCGGCTTTCGCCTTTTATGCGGCGTTATCAAGCGCCAACGGCAATTGCTTGACTCATAACAACCTCTGGACAGAACCGGCGAAGAATGGAATTGTCGCCGCCATTCTGAGTGAGGCGTGGCCCGGTGGCCGCGCGGTTTGGGAGGGTTCAGATGAAGAAAACGAAATTTCTCAGCGCCGCCTTGTTCGGCCTTGCGATGGGCGTGTCTGCGGCCCATGCCGACGACATTACCTTTGCCGTCGCGGGTCCGATGACCGGCCAGCTTGCCACCATCGGCGATCAGTTCAAGCATGGCGCCCAGGCGGCTGCCGACGCGATCAACGCGGCCGGCGGCGTCATGGGCAAGCAGGTCAAGCTCGACTTCGAAGACGACCAGTGCGATCCGAAGCAGGCGGTTTCCATCGCCAACCGCATCGTTGCCAACGGCGTCATGTTCATCGACGGCCATGCCTGCTCGGGCTCCAGCATTCCGGCGTCCGCCGTCTATGCCGAGGCCGGCGCGCTGATGATGAGCCCGGCTTCCTCCAACCCGGTGATGACCGACGACGCGGCCGCCAAGGGCTGGAACACCATCATGCGCCTTTATACGCGCGACGACGCGCAAGGCGCCTTCATCGGGCCGTGGATCGCCAAGAAATATGCGGGCAAGAACTTCGTCATCCTGCATGACAAGAGCGCCTACGGCCAGGGCATTGCCGACGCCGTCAAGGCGACCGCCAACAAGGATGGCCTGAAGGAAGTCCTGTATGAAGGCATCAACGCCGGCGAGAAGGATTATTCCGCGCTGGTGACCAAGCTGAAGGAACTTAAGGCCGACGTCGTCTATTTCGGCGGTTACCACCCGGAGGCTGGCCTGATCATGCGCCAGGCCGGCGAGCAGGGCTTCAAGTTCCAGCTCATCATGCCCGATTCGATTGCTTCGCCTGAATTCTGGCAGGTTGCCGGCCCGGCCGGCGAGGGCACGATGTTCGTGTTCCCGTCCGACCCGCAGTCCAAGCCCGAAGCCAAGGAAGCGATCGAGAAGATCAAGGCCGAGGGCTTCGTGCCGGAAGGCTTCACCCTGTTCTCCTACGCCGTGATCCAGGCGTTCGCGCAGGGCATCGAGCGCGCCGGCAGCGAAGATCCGGGCAAGGTTGCCGAAGCGCTCAAGGACGGCAAGCCGATCAACACCGTCATCGGCCCTGTCACCTTCGACAAGAAGGGCGACATGACCAACGCCAGCTACGACATCAACCAGTGGCACGACGGCAAATACGCGCCAATCGCGCAGTAAACGCCTTTCAGGCGACAGCAAAATGGCCGGGGCATTCCCGGCCATTTTCGTTTGGCGGCGGCGCCGGGCTTTTCCCCACTATTCTCATGCTTGCGGCAGAGGCATCCTCTGTCGATGCGGTCAGCCGGCCTCCTCGGCGAACCGCACCAGCACGGTGCCGTCGCTGACCTGTGCGCCCTCCGTCGCGATTTCTGCGATTATCCCGTCATGGGGTGCGGCGATGGTGTGCTCCATCTTCATCGCCTCCAGGATCAGCAGCGGCTGGCCCTTGACGACGGCCTCGCCCTTGACGGCGCGCACCAGTTTCACCAGACCCGGCATCGGAGCGCGCAGGCTGTTAAGACCGGCCGTGCCGTCATTGGTTCGCTCCAGCGGATCGGGAACGGCGAATGTATAGCTGGCCGCGCCGTCGAAGACGGTGACGTGGCCGGGCCATGTCGCGAGGCGGGGCGTTCCCGCGGTCCCTTGCGCGTTGGCACCCCCATCCGACAACGGAGAGAGGGGCGTCACCGTCTCCGGTTTCCCTTCCCCCTTGTGGAGTGGGGCTACTGCAGCGCTCCATTTGCCGTTCTCTATCCCCACCGTCGCGGCAATCTCTTCCTCGCCAAATCGCAGTTCGATCCTCTTCGGCACCACGTGGAAATGCGCATAGCCTGCGAGGCTTGACCACGGGTCGTTGGAAACCGGATACGCATCGATGCCCGACGCAGCCAGCGCCGCCGCCGCGACGATCCTCGGCGCAGGCGGTGGCGGAGGGGCGGTCAGCGCCTCCTGATGCCGCGCGATCAGGCCGGTATCGACATCGCCAGCCGCGAAATCCTTGTCGGCGGCAAGGGCCGCCAGAAACGCCGTGTTGACGGTCGAGCCGGCAATCTCCGTTGCCGCAAGCACCTCGCCAAGAGCGGAAAGAGCGGTCTTCCTGTCCGGCCCATATGTCACCAGTTTGGCGATCATCGGGTCGTAGAAAGGCGATATGCTGTCGCCGGCGCGCACACCTGTTTCGATGCGCAGTGACGTCCCGTCCGGTGCGGTATCCGGGAATTTCAGATGATGCAGCGTGCCGGTGGCCGGCAAGAACCCTTTTGCGGCGTCCTCCGCATAGAGCCGCGCCTCGAAGGCATGGCCGTTGAGCTTGATCTCCTCCTGCGTCGCCGGCAGCCGCTCGCCGGCTGCAACCCGCAACTGCCACTCGACCAGATCCAGCCCGGTCACCATTTCCGTCACCGGATGCTCGACCTGAAGGCGGGTATTCATCTCCATGAACCAGAAGCGATCTGCCTTTAAGCCATCGGAGGCATCGACGATAAATTCGATCGTGCCGGCTCCCGAATAGGCGATCGCCCTGGCGGCCGTCACTGCCGCTTGTGTCATCGCGGCGCGCATTTCCTCGGTCATGCCGGGGGCGGGGGCTTCCTCGATCACTTTCTGGTGGCGGCGCTGCGCTGAGCAATCGCGCTCGTAAAGATGTACGGCATTGCCGAAATTATCGCCGAACACCTGGACCTCGATATGGCGTGGCTTTTCGACATATTTTTCCACCAACACCTTGTCGTCGCCAAAGGCGGCCTTGGCCTCGCGCCGTGCACCTGACAGTGCCTCGGCGAACTCGTCCGGGTTGTCCACCCGCCGCATGCCCTTGCCGCCGCCGCCAGCGCGCGCCTTGATCAGCACCGGATAGCCGATTTCCCGCGCCTTGGAGGCGAGGATGACGATTTCCTGCGCTTCGCCATGATAGCCCGGCACCACCGGCACGCCGGCCTGCTCCATCAGCCGCTTGGCGGCGTCCTTCAGGCCCATGGCCCGGATCGAAGCCGCCGAAGGGCCGATGAAGATCAGCCCCGCCGCGATAACCTGATCGACGAAAGCCGGGTTTTCCGACAGGAAGCCGTAGCCGGGATGGATGGCTTCCGCGCCGCGCATGCGCGCTGCCTCGATGATCTTTTCACCGACAAGGTAGCTTTCGGCGGCAGGCGAGGGGCCGATGCGGACGGCTTCGTCGGCCATCGCCACATGCAGGGAATGCGCGTCGGCACCCGAATATACCGCGACGGTGGCGATGCCCATGCGGCGGGCGGTGCGGATGATGCGGCAGGCGATCTCACCGCGATTGGCGATCAGGATTTTTGTGAACATGGACGCGGTGTCTTTTCCTCTTGCATGAGCAGGATCGGCCTGGTCAGGCAGTTTGAGCGAATTCCTTAAGCAGGCGATTGAATTCAGAAGGCTGTTGTCGAAACGGAGCATGGCCAGCCCCTTCGATCCTCGCAACTTTCTCGCGCCACAGTGAATTGCAGGTTAGGGTATCGAAGTACGCCGTTCGTATGAACGGGTCCCCAGCACCGTTCACTATGGCCAGTGGCTCGGTCATCTTCGCCACGATTTCGCGTTCATCGAGCGGCAGCCCTTGTACGACCGAATCGAACATCAGTTCGCGCGCCCGTCCGTCAGTACGACGGCACATGGCAAGCAGGTGCGGATCGAGCCCATCTGCTGTAGCCGATGTGTGCGTTGCATATGCGAGCGCATCGGCATCGGTGAAATCGCGCTTGCCGGTGAGATTTTCTGCATCTGGATCGATGTTGAAGCCGCTCATCAGACACTCGAAGTCCGGCTTTATCGGCGGAGTCCCGCTGATCATCACCGCCGCAAGTTCTGTATTTCTTCCGACCATCTCCAGAGCGATATGCCCGCCAAGGGACCAGCCAAACACAACCGGCGTTTGCAGGCCGAGCTGACGAAGCAGCTGTTCGGCGGTGTCCGCATAGCCTGCGAAATTATAGGTTCTCGCCGGGTCGTTGGCATTCTCGGATGCGCCATGGCCGGGAAGATCGAAGGCGATCAGTCGAAAGTCGGCCAATGACAAATCGGCAAACTGTCGATCGAAAACTTCTTTGCAGCTTGAATTTCCATGGATGAGCAGGATAGGCCGGCCACTCCCGCCGGAATCGATCACGGATAGGGTCGCGTGGTCGGTTTGGATGGTAGAGCTTTTCGTTTTCATGCCGTCTCCCCCTGT
Organism: Mesorhizobium sp.; assembly: GCA_049647745.1. GTDB lineage: Bacteria > Pseudomonadota > Alphaproteobacteria > Rhizobiales > Rhizobiaceae > Mesorhizobium. Next base: position 61,058 of record JBARYG010000156.1, on the reverse strand, counting down.
CAGTGCAATGCTCTCATGGTCGCCATCCTGCGGAATCGGATTGCGTAGCGGTGCGCGCAACAAATCACATCCGAAACAGGCCGAATTTCGTGTCCGGCACCGGCGCGTTCAGCGCGGCCGATAGGGAAAGCGCCAGCACCTCGCGGGACTTGGCCGGGTCGATAATGCCGTCGTCCCACAGCCGCGCCGAGGAATAGAGCGGGTGGCCCTCATGCTCGTATTTCATCAGGATCGGCTTCCTGAATTTCTGCTCGTCCTCGGCCGACCAGCTCTCGCCCTTGCGCTCGATCCCTTCGCGCTTGACCATGGCCAGAACCATCGCCGCCTGCTCGCCGCCCATCACCGAAATGCGGGCGTTCGGCCACATCCACAGGAAGCGTGGCGAGAAGGCGCGCCCGCACATGCCGTAATTGCCGGCGCCGAACGAGCCGCCGACGATCATCGTCACCTTCGGCACCTGCGCGGTCGAAACCGCCGTCACCAGCTTGGCGCCGTCCTTGGCAATGCCGCCCGCCTCGTATTTCTGCCCGACCATGAAGCCGGTGATGTTTTGCAGGAACACCAGCGGGATCTTGCGCTGGCAGCAAAGCTCGATGAAATGCGCGCCCTTCAGCGCGCTCTCGGAAAACAGCACGCCGTTATTGGCGATGATGCCGACCGGCATGCCGTGGAGATGGGCGAAGCCGGTGACCAGCGTGGTGCCGTAATTGGCCTTGAACTCGTCCAGCACCGAGCCGTCGACGATGCGCGCGATGATCTCGCGCACGTCATAGGGCTGGCGAACGTCGCTGGGCACGATCCCGTAAATCTCGTCCGGCGCATGAAGCGGTTGAATCGGTTTCTGCAGGGCAAGGCCTACAGCCTTGTTCCGATTCAGGTTCCTGACGATGCGCCGCACGATGGCCAGCGCATGGCCGTCGTCCTGTGCTAGATGGTCGGCAACGCCGGAAAGGCGCGTGTGCAGGTCGGCGCCGCCCAGTTCCTCGGCGCTCACGTCCTCTCCCGTCGCTGCCTTCACCAGCGGCGGGCCGCCGAGAAAGATCGTCGCCTGGTTAGCCACCATGATCGATTCGTCTGCCATCGCCGGGACGTAAGCCCCGCCGGCCGTGCACGAACCCATGACGCAGGCGATCTGCGGAATGCCGGCCGCCGACATGGTGGCCTGGTTGAAGAAGATGCGGCCGAAATGGTCGCGGTCCGGAAACACCTCGTCCTGGTTGGGCAGGTTCGCCCCGCCGGAATCGACCAGATAGATGCACGGCAGATTGTTTTGCAGCGCGATCTCCTGCGCTCGCAAATGCTTCTTCACCGTCATCGGGTAATAGGTACCGCCCTTCACCGTCGCGTCGTTGACCACGACCATCACCTCGGTGCCTTCGATACGGCCGACGCCGCAAATCATGCCGGCAGACGAAATATCGCCGCCATACATGTTCCATGCGGCGAACTGGCCGATTTCAAGGAACGGCGAACCTGTGTCGAGAAGCTGGGCGAGGCGCTCTCGCGGCAACAACTTTCCGCGCCCGAGATGGCGCTGGCGCGCCTCCTCCGAGCCGCCGCGCTCGACTGTCGCCGCTTTACCGGCAATATCGGCGACCAGTTCGCGCATATGCTCGGCATTGGCGTGGAAAGCGTCGGAAGCGGATGAAATCTGCGACTGGATGATGGGCATCAGACGTCCTCCGCCATGATTTCCCGGCCGATCAGCCAGCGGCGGATTTCCGAGGTGCCGGCGCCGATCTCGTAGAGCTTGGCGTCGCGCAGCAGGCGGCCGGTGGGGTAATCGTTGATATAGCCGTTGCCGCCCAGCAACTGGATGGCGTCGAGCGCCAACTGCGTGGCGCGCTCGGCTGCGAACAGGATGCAGCCGGCGGCGTCCTTGCGCGTCGTCTCGCCTCGGTCGCAGGCGGCGGCCACCGCGTAGACATAGGCACGGGCGGCACTCAGCGTCGTATACATGTCGGCAAGCTTGCCCTGTACGAGCTGGAAGTCGCCGATCGCCTGCCCGAACTGACGTCTCGTGCGCACATAGGGCACGGCCACGTCGAGACAGGCAGCCATGATGCCGAGCGGCCCGCCCGAAAGCACGGTCCGCTCATAGTCGAGGCCCGACATCAGCACCTCGACGCCGCGATTTTCCTGCCCGAGCACGTTTTCGAACGGCACTTCGACATCCTCGAACACCAGTTCGCCCGTGTCAGAGCCGCGCATGCCGAGCTTGTCCAGTTTCTGCGCCACCGAAAACCCTTTCATGGTGCGCTCGATGATGAAGGCGGTGATGCCGCGCGAACCCATGGTCGGCTCGGTCTTGGCGTAGACTACCAGCGTGTTGGCATGCGGCCCGTTGGTAATCCACATCTTGGTGCCGGAAAGCACGTAGCGATCGTTCTTCTTGTCGGCCCGGAGGCGCATCGACACCGCATCCGAGCCGGAGCCGGGTTCCGACATGGCGAGCGAACCGACATGCTCACCCGCGCACAGCGCCGGCAGGTATTTCTGCTTCTGCTCCGGCGTCGCCCAGCGGTTGATCTGGTTGATGCACAGATTGGAATGCGCGCCGTAGGAGAGGCCGACCGACGCCGAGGCGCGAGAAATCTCCTCCATCGCCACGACATGGGCGAGATAGCTCATGCCGGAGCCGCCGAAATCCGGATCGGCGGTAATGCCGAGCAGGCCGAGAGCGCCCAGTTCGCCCCACAGATGCGCCGGAAACTCGTTGGAGCGGTCTATATCGGCGGCGATGGGGGCGATCTTGTCCTGGGCGAAGCGCCGCACCATCTCGCGCAAGGCTTCTACGTCACCGTCATGCCCGAAGTTCAGCGCGTGCGTGTACATGCCGTTCCTCCCCGCTCATTGTCGCACCCACCAGGCGCATTGTCATGGACAGATAATTGGCTGTCACTTGTTTGATGGACAGCCGTTCACCGGGACGGAACCACACGATCACGCCGGTCAGCATCTGGATCAGCGCCATGGCGGTCAGCCCGGTGTCGTCGATGGAAAAGACGCCGCTTTCCGCGCCATCGCGCAAAATGGCCCGCAGTTCCTTTTCATAGGCCGTGCGCAGCTTCAGCATGGCGGTCAGCCGCTCGGACGACAGGCTGCGCAGTTCCATATTCGAAAGATGCGTCGAATGACGGCGCGCGACATGAAAGGAAATGTGGTTTTCCACGAAAGCGATAAGCCGCTCGGTCGGGTCGCCGGGCGAGGGGCGTGCTTTTTCCCATGCCGCCGCCAGTGCTTCCATATGCTCGCGCATCAGGGTGGAAAGCAACTCTTCCTTGGTCGGGAAATAGCGATAGAGCGCCGCCGCCTGCACGCCGACTTCCGCCGCCAGTTGCCGCATCGATACGGCCTCGTAGCCATAACGCGCGATCAGGCTCGCCGCCGCCTCGCGAATTGCGGCTTCGGTCTTTTCTCCGTCGGATCCGGTTGTACGTGCCATGGCTGCCCCCTCGGTTTTCATAATAAAACAAACGTACAATTAATTCAAGGCGAGCCCTGGAAGGGGCTGTCGAGCCTTTGCCGTTGGGTGAAATTCTTCAGATTTGACCATGTGGACAAAATCAAAGCGCGGTTCCATAGTCTGCGCGCGGCGACTAAAAACAAAGGCAGAGCCGGCCAAACAACCGTCTCAACCGAAGGGGTCATTTCATGAAAAATGGGAACAGGAATTTGCCGGGCAGCATCTCCCGGCGCGGGGTTCTGGGCATTGGCGCGGCGGGCCTTGCCGCCACGGTTCTGCCGCGCGGCGCGTTTGCTGAGGACAAGAAGGTAAAGGTCGCCGCGATCTTCGCCACGCCGATCGAGGAGCCGTGGGACAATCAGGTCCATGTCGCCCTGCTGAAGGCCGAGAAGGAACTCGGCATCGAATATAAATGGTCGGAAAAGGTGCAGACCGCCGACTTCGGCCGCGTCATGCGCGAATATGCGCAAGGCGGCTACGATCTGGTGATGGGCGACGCCTTCGCCGCCGAGCGCGAATCGCGCCGCACCGCCAAGCAGTTCCCCAAGACGGCCTTTCTGTTCGGATCGGGCGCTGGTCCGGCTGACCCCAATTTCGGCGTCTTCGACAACTGGATTCACGAACCGGCCTACCTGTCGGGCCTGATCGCCGGCAAGATGTCGAAGTCGGGCACCGTCGGCGCCGTCGCTGCCATGGGCATCCCGGAAGTCAACAGGCTGGTCAACGCCTTCTTCGCCGGCGCGCGGGAATCCAACCCGGACGTCAAGCGCAAGGTTTCCTTCATCGGCTCGTTCTTCGACCCGCCCAAGGCCAAGGAGGCGGCGATCGCCCAGATCGACGCCGGCGTCGACGTCATCTACGCTGAGCGCTTCGGCGTCATCGAGGCGGCGCAGGAAAAGAAGGTCTACGCCATCTCCAACATGTCGGATCAGTCGAGCCTGGCTCCCGATACGGTCATCACCGGGCCGGTCTGGGATATGTACCCGACGGTCGAACAGGCGGTGAAACTGGTCAAGGCCGGCGTGTTCACGGCGCAGGACTATGGCGATTTCTCGCGCATGGCCAAGGGCGGCTCGCATCTGGCGCCCTATCATGCCTTCGAGGACAAACTGCCCGCCGAGGTCAAGGAACTGGTCGAAAAGAAGACGGCCGAGATCATGGAAGGCAATTTCCGCGTCGACGTGGACGAGAACACGCCCACTTCCGACTAAGTCACCCTATCGCCGGCGGTCCTCGCATCAGGTCGTGGGGATCGCCGCAATTCCATAACAGGCCAACGCGGGAGCGTCCTTGCAGTCGCCGGTTCCTCTCATTGAAATGCGCGGCATTTCCAAGACGTTTGGTGCTGTGCGCGCCAACGAGGCGGTGGATTTGCAGGTGGCGCCCGGCGAAATTCTTGGCCTTCTCGGCGAAAACGGCGCCGGCAAGACCACGCTGATGAACATCCTGTTCGGCGCCTATGCGCCCGACGCCGGCGAAATCCTGGTCGGCGGCAGGCCCGTCGCCATTCACAGTTCAGCCGACGCACTGGCGGCCGGCATCGGCATGGTGCATCAGCATTTTCACCTGGCACCGCGTCTGTCCGTGCTGGAAAATCTGCTCATCGGCATTCCGGGCCACGGCGGCTGGCTGGACAAGGCCGGTGCGCTTGTGCGGCTCGATGAAATCAACCGGCGCTATGGTCTAAGGCTCGATCCCACCTTGCCGGTGTCGGCGCTTTCCATCGGCGAACAGCAGCGGCTGGAAATCATCAAGGCGCTGTTTCGCGGCGCGAAGCTTCTGATCCTCGACGAACCGACTGCGGTGCTCGCGCCGAGCGAGGTGGACGGCCTGTTTACCGCCCTTCGCTCCATGGCGTCTCAAGGGCTCGGCATCATCTTCATTTCGCACAAGCTGAACGAGGTGAGGGCGCTGACCCACCGCTGCGTCGTGCTGCGGCAGGGCAAGGTCGCGGGGCGCGTCGACGCGCCGGCGCAAACCACCGCCTCGCAAATGGCCGAACTCATGTGCGGCCATGAGATCGTTCCGCCCGCCAAAGGCCCTTCGACGATTGGCGGGACGGTGCTGGCCCTCGACGGCGTCTCCACCGCGCGCCATCCCGGCACCGCCCTGCGCGATGTGTCGCTTGCCGTGCGTTCGGGCGAAATTCTCGGCATCGCTGGCGTGTCGGGCAACGGCCAGCGCGCGCTGGCCGACGTCGTTTCGGGCATGCTGAAGCCCGTGTCGGGAACGATGACGATCGCCGGCAGCAAGGTTTCCGCCTATACGCCGCGCGAGGTGCAGGCGCTGGGCCTCGGTCGCATCCCGGAAGACCGCATGACCACCGGCCTCGTCACCAACCTGCCGCTGGCCGATTCCATGGTGCTGCCGCGTATCGGCACCGATTCCTTCAGCCGCAAGGGCCTGCTGAAACCGGGCGCGATCCGCGCCTTCGCCGAAGAGCAGATCAGGGCCTACGACATTCGCTGTCCGGGGCCGATGGTACGTGCAGGCGCGCTTTCAGGCGGTAATCTGCAAAAGGCGCTGTTGGCGCGCGAACTGGCCTTCGATCCGAAAGTTCTGATCGTCGCCCAGCCGACGCGCGGCCTCGATATCGGCGCGGCCCACTTCATCCATGAAAAATTCCTCGACCTGCGGGCGAGGGGCTGCGGCATCGTCGTCATCGGCGAGGATCTGGAGGAATTGCTGACGCTGTCCGACCGTATCGCGGTCATGTACGAGGGCCGCGTTGTCGGCACGCTGGATGCTGCCGAAGCCACCGTGGCGAGGCTTGGCCTGCTGATGACGGGTGCGGAGAAGGCGGCATGACGTTTCGGCTTGAAGCCCGCACTGCGACGCCTGCCTGGTTCAACGTGGCCCTGCCAGTTGCCGCGATCGTCGTCGCGCTTATCCTGTGCAGCGGCCTGATCGCGCTCGCCGGCGCCGGGGTTTTCGAAGCCTACGGCGTGATGTTTTCGGCGTCGCTGGGTGACAGTTACGCCATTACCGAAACGCTGGTGCGCGCCAGCCCGATGATCTTCACTGGGCTGGCGGTCGCTGTCGCTTTCCGCGCGAAATTCTGGAACATCGGTGCAGAAGGCCAGTTGCTGGCGGGCGCGATCGCCAGTTGCGTGGTCGGCGCCATTCCCATGCCGGGGCCGCTCGCCATGCTGTTGATGGCCTTGGCGGGTGCCGCCGCTGGTGCCTTCGTCGCCTTCATTCCCGCCATCCTGCGCGTGAAACTCAAGGTCGACGATGTGGTCAGTTCGCTGCTTCTCAACTCGATCATCTTCTATGCGTTGATGGCGCTGATCGAGACGGTGTGGAAAGACCCGTTCAGCGGCTACCCGATCTCGCCGCCGATAGAGGATTCAGCGAATTTTCCGGTGCTGATCGAAGGCACGCGCTTGCATCTGGGCGTGCTGGTGGCGCTGCTTGCCGCTCCCGTCGTCTGGTTCGTGATTTCGCGCACCGTGCTCGGCTTCAAGATCAAGGTCACCGGCGAGAACCCGGAAGCCGCGCGCTATGGCGGTATCCGCGTCGAGCGCGTGCTGGTGGTGACGGCGCTGCTGTCGGGTGCGCTCGCCGGCTTGGCCGGTGTCGGCGAAGTCGGCGGGGTGCATTTCCAGGTGATGAGCGACATTTCGCCCGGCTACGGCTATTCCGGCATCGTCATCGCCATGCTGGCGCGGCTTAATCCGCTCGGCGTCGTGCCGGCCGCGATCTTCCTCGCCGCCGTCATGACCGGCGCGGAAGCCATGTCGCGCGCCACCGGCGTTCCGGCTTTCCTGAGCGACGTCATTCAGGGAACAGCGCTGCTCGCCATGCTGGTGGCGCTGCTGTTCACCGCCTATCGCGTACGGCGCGTGGGAGCGCTGCCATGAGCGTGGTGCTGGAACAAATCTTTCAGGTCGGCTTTCTGGCCGCCATCCTGCGCATCGCCACGCCGCTGGCTTTCGCCACGCTCGGCGAAATGTTTTCCGAACGCGCCGGCGTGCTCAATCTCGGCATCGAAGGCATCATGCTTTTGTCGGCCATGACCGGCTTTACCGCCGCCTATCTCAGCGGCAGCCTGTGGCTGGGCATTGCCGCTGCGATAGCGACCGGTGCGCTGATGGGCGCGCTGCATGGGGTTTTCACGGTCGTGCTTGGCCTGAGCCAGCATGTCTGCGGCATCGGTGTGACGCTGTTCGGCACCGGCCTTGCCTATTTTCTCTACCGCCTGATCTTCGGCCAGCAGTCGACGCCGCCCAACATTGTCGGCTTCAAGCCGGTGCCGATCCCGTTCCTGTCGGATATTCCGATGCTGGGGCCGGCCGTATTCAACCAGTTCACGCTCGTCTATCTCGCCATCGTCGCCATTCCGGTTTCCGCCTTCGTGCTCTACCGCACGCCGTGGGGCCTGTCGGTGCGCATGGTCGGCGAAAACCCGCGCGCCGCCGATTCGGCCGGCGTCAGCGTGATGTCGACCCGCATGCAGGCGGTCATCATCGGTGGCGCGCTGATGGGACTGGCTGGCGCGTTCCTGTCGATGGCGCAGTTCAATGCCTTCACCTTCGGCGTGGTGTCAGGGCGCGGTTGGGTGGCCATCGCGCTGGTCGTGTTCGGCCGCTGGGACCCGTGGCGTTCGGCGGGCGCCGCCTTGCTGTTCGCCTTCGTGGATGCGTTGCAACTTCGCCTGCAGGCGGCCGGCCTCGGCCACATTCCATACGAGGCGTTCCTGATGCTGCCCTTCGTGCTCACCATCGTGGCGATGGCGTTCATGTCACGCAACGCGGTCGCCCCCTCGGCTCTGCTGAAACCGTTCCGCCGCGAGGAGCGATAGGCCGTGTGGATAGTCAGGCTTGCATAGGGCGTGATCGGACGCCCTCTTTTACGTCATTCCGAGGTTACGCACCTTCACCCAGTTCGTCATTCCGGTTTCCGCTGTGCGGCCCCGGAATGACGAACTGGGTGAAGGTGCTGTTCAAAGCCTCAGCCCCGCGCGGTGGTCAGCGCGACCGGTAGTTCCTCGGCGAAAATATCCAGTTCGTGGTCGAGCCCGACGCTGACCCTGATGCAGCGGTCGAGAACCGGGGCCATCGGCTTGCGGATGAACACGTCGCGGGCAAGCATCGCTTGCAGCACTTTCAGCGCGAACGCGCCGTCATGGCCGCAGTCGATGGTAACGAAATTGGTCGCCGAGGGCAGCGGCTTCAGTCCGTTTTCCCTAGCGATGGCGGCTATTTTGTTGCGCCCGGCATCGACCCGCGCGACCACGCTTTGCAGCCATGCCTGGTCGGCAAGTGCCTCGACCCCGGCGATTTGCGCCATGCGGCTGACGCCGTAGTGGTTGCGGATTTTTTCGAAATCGGAAATCACCTGCCTCTCGCCGACGGCATAGCCGCAGCGGATGCCGGCCAGCCCATAGGCTTTCGAGAAGGTGCGCATGCGGATGACGTTGGGGCGAGAGACATCGATTGCCGGCAGCGCCGAGGCCGGCCCCAGTTCGCCATAGGCTTCGTCGAGCACCAGCATCGTGGTTTCCGGCAGCGCCTCGATGAAGCGGATGACTTCGGCGGCGTCCCACCAGCTTCCCATCGGATTGTCCGGGTTGGAAAGATAGACCAGCGGGGCGTTTTCCCGGCGCACCGCCGCAAGCAGGCCATCAAGGCTTTCGTGATCGTTTTCGTAAGCGACCTCGACCAGCCGTCCGCCTACGGCGGCGATGTGGAAATTGAAGGTCGGATAGGCGCCAAGCGAAGTTACGACCGGCATGCCCGGCCCGACATACATATGGGCGAGCAGCCCGAGCAACCCGTCGATGCCTTCGCCGACCACGATATTTGCCGGAGAAACGCCATGATGCGCGGCTGCCGCCTGCTTGAGATCGTAATTGTCCGGATCGCAATACATCCACATGTCGCCGGCGATCTCCTTCATCCGCGCGACGACGCGCGGGGAAGGCCCGAAACTGCTTTCATTGGCGCCGATACGGGCACGGAAAATCCGCCCGCTCGCTCGCTGCTGTGCCTCCGGCCCGACAAAGGGAACGGTGGCAGGCAGCGCACCGACGACGGCGGTAAGGGCAGGGCGTTTAGGCATGGTGGAAGCTCGGATTGCGGACGTCTCTAGCTACAGCGCGCCAACCGCGCATGCAAGCAAGGGAAGACGCCAGTCAGCGGAAATCAAGTGAAATGACGGGTGAAGCGGAATGGAAATAAGAATTCTGAAAACATATGGAATATCAAACTATTAAGATGGAGCCTCAAGTCGCCGACCCCGGCGCAACGACAATCCGAGGTGATTTTAGCGCTGCACTCCGCGGGATTTGGGCACAAGCGAATCGCTAAGAAATTGGGGCTCAGCCGGCAGTCGGTGTATCGGATTTTGAAGAGGGCTGGGCACTTCGATAAGCCAACCCATCTCGACTAAGACTGCCATTGCGGGATCTGGATGGAAGGGCGGCCGCTTTTCCGGTGGCTGCCCTTCCAGAAGTCCTAGGCGCCGACCTTTCGACCGGTTCCTGACCGACGTACACGATCACGGATGAAAGGGGCTGGGAATAGCAAAAGCCGGTGCACTCATGGATTCGTTGTAGCCGAATCCTTTGGGACGCGAGAAAGTCAATCGTCAGAAAGTTGGGTGCCGAATGACTGCTTTGCGCCCCCATCTCGGCCATGGAAGTTGGGTTCGGCTCCGCCGGTGCGTCAGCCCAACCACCGTCAGGGCCACCATGCCTGCTGACCCAACAACACGTCGCGCCCGGCCCGACTTGACAGGGACATATCGAGCACTGTCGGACGCCGGATCAAGGCGATGGGACCATAGAGCCGGGGTCCATCGAGGCTCAAAAGCCCCCGGCTCAGGGACGGTCTTTTTGGCCGTACGCCATTCGCAATGACGCCATTTGACGGCGTTCATCAAAAATTCCTCTCAAAGCGTCAGCGTTCTTTCGAACGCCGACGACTTCGCGACAAGTAAAATTTGGTAACCTTGTTCCAAGGTAGGTTTTTATAACCTTGTTCGTTATTGATTCTCAAAACATCTCCAGTTTGAGATGATTCGCGGAAGGGGGCGCCGAGTGAATGCTGATCATGTGGAGATGCCAGCTGCCGTTCCCAGCTTCGGTCCATGGGGCGTCAGCTCTCGAAAGGCGCTACTGAGCTCTGCTACCGGCCATCGCTGCTTCCTAGCCGCCGCGATGACGGCGCTGCTGCCCTCCGCGCAAGCCCTCGCGCAATGCGCCCCACCGGCGCCGGCTGCGGTCAGCATCTCCTCCGGCAGTTGCTCAGATCCGGCCTTTACCACGCGAGAAAGTGCTGGCCCTGCGCCTGTGGTCGAAGCCTCCGGTACCGGGACCTACAGCGGCACCTCCATCGATTTGACAGCAAACGGCAGCAGCTACGGCATATACGCGACCGGCGGCGGGGCAATCACCGTGGTCGGCACGCCCGTGAATGGCGCTACGATCAGCACTTATGGCGCCGACGGCCATGGCCTCTATGCCGCTGGCGGGGGGCTGATCACCGGTAGCTATACGTCCATTTACACGAATGACGCGGGCGCCTATGGCGTCGGGGCGGTTGGGATGGGCAGCAGCGTCACGCTGACCGATAGCGGGGTGAACACGGCGCTCGACAACGCGCACGGCGCCTATGCGGCCAGCGGTGGGATGATCACCCTGACCCGCACCGATGTCACGACTTCGGGCGCGGGCGCCTCAGCCGCCTTCGCGGATGCCGGCGGCTCGATCACCCTCAACAACTTGAACACCTTCAGCTATGGCGACAATGCGCCAGGCGTCGTCGCCTTGGGCGCCGGCAGTAGCCTCACCCTGAACAATACCTATGTAAACATCTACGGCAACGGCAGCGCCGGGCTGTCTGCCGCCGGCGGAGGAACGGCCACCGTCAGTGGCGGCGCCATCACGACCGGCGATTATTATGGCGGGATCGTCATCGCCAACTCCCCGGGTATGCTGGCTCGGGGCATCGGTAGCAGCATCCAGGTCAGCAACGGCGCAACTTCCGCCACTTATGGCGCGAACAGCCCGGGCGTATGGGCTGATGCCGGGGGCAGGATCGACTTCTCGGGCTACGGCATTTTCACCTATCAACCCAATTCTCCCGGCGCGGTGGCGAGTGGGGCCGGCAGCACGGTCACCCTGACCGACACCATAAATCGCACAACCGGCCCTTCCAGCGCAGGCGTGCTCGTCAACAGCGCAGCCACGGTGATCGTGACGGGCAGTGAGGTCGCCACCGGATACCGAGTGACCGGGAGCACCCCTCCGGTTCTCCAATTTCCGGAGGCCCAGATAGGCCTGGAGTCCCACGGCGCGGATGTAATAGGGCCCGGCAGCAGGCTGCAGGCCGAGAACGACAGGATCATCACCAACGGCGACGGCGCCGTTGGTGTCAGGGTCAGTCAAGGCGGCACAGCCTCGATCACTGGCGGCACCATCACGACCAATGGCGCCGATATCGTTACTGTCGGCGGCGCCGACGGCGTCCGGGCGACCGACGCTGGCAGCAACATCACCCTTTCCGGCACCTCGGTCACCACCACGAACATCAACGCCATAGGCGTACATGCGATGGCGGGCGGCGCGATCGCGGCGACGGATGTGACGGTCGCCACGCAGGGGCAGAACGCCCACGGCGTCCAAGCGCAGGACCTTAACAGCACCATCGCCCTGACGCACGCCTCGATCACCACGGACGGAGACGCTGCCGCCGGAATCCAGGCCAGCGATGCGGCCGGCGTGCAAGTCACCGGTGGCACGATCGCCACCACGGGCAACGCCGCGCATGGTATAGCTGCCACCAACGGCGGCACGCTCACCACCTCTGGCACCGCAGTTGCGGTAAGCAGCGCCGGATCGTCGGCGATCTACCTCGCCGGCAGCGCGCCGAGCACAGTATCGGTCATCGGCGGCAGCCTGAGTGCCGCTAACGGGGCGGTCGTCCTCGCCGAGGGCGGCACCGGCACCGTTTCGATCAGCGGCGGCACCGCAATCACCCCGGCCGTCGTGAACGGCCGGCTCCTGCTGGCGCAAGTGACCGAGGATACGGCAGGCACGCCGAGCAACCTGACGCTGAACATCGCCGGCATGCCATCGCTCACCGGCGATATCGTCGTCGATCCCTCGACCCTTACCTATAACCTTGGCAGCAGCAATTGGACCGGCAACCTGGTGCTGACCGGCCCGGGCAACACCGCCAGCGCCAACCTGACGACGTCGCAATGGACGGGCGACCTTCTGGTCGACACGGGCAACACCGCTGACGTGTCGCTCGCACAGGGCAGCCTTTGGACTGGCTTGGCGCGGAACGCGACCAATGTCGCGATCGATGCCAGCAGTGCCTGGAACGTTACCGGGGATTCCAACACAACCGGCTCGGTGGCAAATGCCGGCTTGATCCAATTTCTGACACGACCGGGAGCCTACAGCACATTGACGGTCGGCAACTACACCGGCAGTGCCGGTAGCCGCATCGGCTTCAACACCTATCTTGGCGCCGACAATTCACCGAGCAACCTGTTGGTGATCGATGGTGGCCGAGCCAGCGGCCGGTCCTCGGTGCTGGTCAACAATACCGGTGGCCCGGGCGCGCAGACAGTGGCGGATGGCATTCGGCTGGTGCAGGTGACCGGCGGCGGGACCACCACGATTGATGCCTTCACGCTCAGCCAGCGCGTCGCTGCCGGCGCGTATGAGTATGAGCTCTTCCGCGGTGGCGGCACGGATCCAAACGACTGGTTCCTGCGCTCTCATCTCATTGATACGCCGGTGGATCCGACGACGCCAGGTGGTCCGGACATCCCGCTCTACCGGCCGGAGGTGCCGCTCTACGCGCCGATCCCAGCAGTCGCAAGGCAGATGGGGCTCACGACCCTCGGCACGCTGCATGAGCGTGTCGGCGAGGAGGAGAACCTGCGAGGCCTGCCGGAGGCGCGAGCCTATGCGAACGGCGTCTGGGGGCGCATGTTCGGGGACCGGGTGAGCAACCGCTGGAACGGGACGGTTGATTCGAGTGCGACCGGCAATCTGATCGGGTTCCAGACGGGCTTCGATTTCCTGCGGCGGACGACGGACAGCGGCCACCGGGACCATGCCGGCGTGTATGTCGCATATTCGGATTACAACTCACCCTCGATGCGCGGCTTCGCACTGGGGATGCAAAACCTGGCTGTGGGCAAGCTGCAGATGAATGGTCCCTCGGTTGGCGTCTATTGGACGCATTTCGGCCCGAGCGGCTGGTATCTCGACGGGGTGTTCCAGGGGAGCTGGTATGATGCGAAGGCGACGTCCCTCTATGGAGCGGGGATATCGACCAATGCGACGGCATACACAGCGTCGCTTGAAGCAGGCTACCCGATCCACTTCGGAGAGAATAATGCGTGGCTGATCGAGCCTCAGGCGCAGATTGTCTATCAGGGCGTCTCGGTGGACCGGTCACAGGACCAGCACTCGAGTGTGGGCTGGAACGCGGGTGCGGCCTGGACCGGACGGATTGGGGGGCGGCTGCAATACTCTGGGCGTGACGAGCGGGGAACGCTCTGGCAGCCCTACGCCCGGGTCAACCTCTGGCACGCCTTCTCCGGCAACGACAGCGCGTTCTTCGGGTCGTCATCACCGGCCATCGAGACCCGCTTTGGCGACACGGCGCTGGAGGTCGGTGGCGGGATCACCGCTAGGGTAAATCAGAATGTGAGCTTCTACGGTCAGGCCAGCTATCGTTGGTCGCTCGACGGCGACCGCAGCCGCCAGACCGCAACCGCCGGCACTTTCGGCACCCGGTTCAATTGGTGACCAGCGTGTCCATGCTCTGCCTCGCCGCTGATCTACTCTAGGCTGTTCGACGTCGGCGGTGGGAAGGTTCGAATCGCGTCCGATGGATTAACGCATTCCAGGCCCTGTCCGGATCTCGTGTTTTCGTCGTTAAATGTCAACTTCGCGCCAAGGACACTCAGACAAGCCTTTCGTAATGCCGAAAGCAGACGCCATGTCGGAGCTAGCGCGGACAGCTATCGCGGGTGGGAAGGTGGCCCCTCTCAAATAACCTGCTTGTCGGACTGTCTCCGTAAGCCCGATGCCCGCTCAGGTTTCTAGTGCGCCGTCCAGCACTCTTTGTCCCGACATGATGTCTTCACCGCTTAGCCTGATGTGCGGCTCGCGCCGACAACTGTCGTAACATGCACTTGTTCAGGGTCGCGACGGCAATATTCCTGGGGTATGGCGCGATCCATTCCGGGAGGGATCACCGCCCCCGGTATAAATGTGGGCTGTCTTGGCGGGATAGATGTTTCGGTTACTCAGATAGCCTGCGGCGATTTCTCCAACGACACGGAGTGTTACCCGCCCCTTTGCTTCATGGGCATCCCAAGGGTCTTGGGGCGACTTGCTTGTTGAGATTGTCGAGAATGTGGTTTGCTTTGAACAGATTCCAGATCAGGGCGCCCCTGTAGTGTCCACTCGACATTCCCTTTGACGTTTTGAACATGACGTTCGCCTTGACTGGGGGCAAAGCGGACAAAGACGGGAGGGTGACCGCCGTTCGGAAACCACCGGCAACGAGTTCCAGCGAAGGGCCGTTTGCCGCGAGCCCGTCAGCGCTGGCTGAGGCCAACATGCCAAGCGACAGAATGAGCGCAATTATCAAACGGAAGGTGCGTATTCTGAACCTCCGTCGTATTCATTTTGATATTACCGAGGGCGGAGGAAATTACATCACGCTAAATGCCAATGAACGAAGTCATATAGGCCAAAGCTGCTTCTCGTGGCTGGTTGCCCGGTATCATCGGCTCCCGCGTGGAGATTCGATCGTTACGCGATTCGAGGGCAGGGCGGTGGGAGGCTGCATAGCTTTCCTTCACAATGGAGTACGACGCACGCATGGATAATGTTGGAAAGCCGGTCAATATTTATGCCGCAGGCAGCCTGCGAACGGTTCTGCCTGCGCTTACCTCAGCCTTCACGACAACCGCCATAAACGTACCTTTCCAGGTGCGCTATGGTCCGGCGGGCCTGCTGCGTGAGTGTATCGAAGCCGGGGACCGGCCCGATCTCTTCCTGTCGGCAAACCTCGCGCATCCGTCGCGATTGGCCGAATCCGGCCATGCCCGGCCACCTGTCGTTTTCGCCCGCAACACGCTGGCGGCTATCGTGCGCAAGGATGCCGGCATCACGACGAAGAATTTCGTCGACCGGCTGCTCTCGCCCGAAGTGGCGATCGCGACCTCGACGCCACTGAAGGACCCTTCGGGAGATTATGCCTGGGATGTCTTTCGCAGGATCGATCGAATCAGGCCCGGAGCTTTCGGTGTGTTGGACACGAAGGCGCAGATACTGGTCGGTGCGGCCGAGCCGACGCAGCCACCGGGCAATTACGATGCCGTCGCGGCGGCCCTAAAGGCTGGTACGGCGAGCGTCTTCCTGGGTTACAGGACCGGCCTCTCGGGCCTGGCGGCGAACGTCGACGGCACGGAGATCGTGACCATTCCGCCGGAGGTCAATGCCGAGCCGCTCTACGGCATGGCGGCGTTAAGCGATTGTAGCCCAGCGGGGCTGGCCTTTGCGCTTTTCGTCCTTTCCGTGCCGGGGCAGAAGCTGCTGGCGGATTCTGGTTTCCACTCCGTCACGCCTCTGGTGGTCGCCTGAAGCTGTTCATATGACAACTCGTAGCAAGCAATGCATGCCGGAAATGAAGCGGCGTCAAAACCGACGGAAGGGGTTGCGTCATATTCATTGAGATATAACAATCGACACCAGACCATTTCCCAGAAGGAACATCGTTCATGGACACCGTCCGGATATCGTGCCTGTGGCGCGGTTTAATCGCTCTCTTTCTTGGCCTCTTTTTCATGGCAGGGACCGCGTGGGCCCGTGACGTGACGGACCAGGTGGGAAACAAGGTAACGATTCCGGATACGATCAGCCGTGCCGTCGTGCTTGAGCATCACGCCCTCGACGTCATTGTCCAGTTGGACGCCCAGAGCCAGCTTGCCGGCGTCATGCGCGATTGGCAAAAGCAGCTTGGCAAGGGTTTCACACGACTCGCTCCCGGAATGGAAAAGCTGCCTGAGCCGGGCGACCTCAAGACGGTCAACATAGAGGAACTTCTGTCCCTGAAACCGGACGTCGTTATCGTAACGCACTACGCGCCGGAGGATATGCTCAAGCAAATACGGGATGCCGGCGTTCCGGTCGTCCAGGTTGCCTTCTTCGCCGCGCCGCCGGAAGAGAGCAAGAAGCTCAACCCAGTTCTCACCGACGAGAAGAAATCTTACTGGGACGGTCTGGTCGGCGCCGTAAATCTGATAGGCGACATCTTCGGGAAGCAGGAAAAGGCGCATGAACTCATCGCGGCCATGACCCGTGGGCGGGAACTTGTCGACCAGCGGACAGCCAATTTGCCTGAGCAGGGGCGCACGACGCTCTACATGGCCAATCCAGATCTGACGACCTATGGCTCCGGCAAATATACCGGCGTCATCATGGATCAGGGCGGTGGCCTTAATGTAGCCCGCACGGTTCACGGATATGGCAAGGTGACGATGGAGCAGATTCTAGCCTGGGACCCCGATGTGATCATCGTCCAGGGTCGCTATGAGCCAGTTGCTAAAGAGATTCGCAGCGATCCAGCCTGGCAGCCGGTCGCGGCTGTGCGCAACGACCGCATCTATGTCACGCCTGAATATGTGAAACCCTGGGGACACCCGGTGCCGGAAAGCATCGCGCTTGGAGAAATCTGGATGGCCAAGGTGCTTCATCCCGATCTGTTCAAGGATGTGGATATGGACAAGATCGCGCAGGAATTCTACCGGACCTTCTACCGGACGAACTACGTTGCCGATTGAAGCCGAAGCCGGTTCGAGGGACCGCCCACGGGGCACTCTGCAGATAGGCTTCCTTATTATGGCCGCGCTCCTTGCAGCGGCCGGTGCAGCCTGCATCGGCCGCTATCAGATAGACATGGAAACGTTGCTGCGGGTGATCGGATCGCGGATATTTCCTATCGAACATACCTGGCCCGACACGGTTGAAACCGTACTGTTCGAGGTGCGTCTGCCGCGTATCGCGATTTCGATGCTGATCGGCGCGGCGCTCTCGGCCAGCGGCGTCACCTTTCAGGGAATTTTCCGCAACCCCCTGGTTAGTCCCTTCATCCTTGGCGTATCCGGTGGCGCCGGGTTTGGGGCAGCCCTCGCTATTCTTCTGGATGGCGGAACCCTCGGCATCCAGTTCAGCGCCTTTGGCTTCGGCGCCCTAGCCGTGATAATTGCCGTGCTTCTGAGCCGCGCCTATTCCAGCAATCCGACGCTCGTGCTGGTTCTGTCGGGGATTATAACCGGCGGTATATTCACCGCCCTGCTTGGGCTGCTGAAATACACCGCCGACCCCGAGGACAAGCTGCCGATCATCGAATTCTGGCTTCTTGGATCACTCTCGGCCTCACGTGCAAGCGTTCTGATGAGGCTGGCGGTGGTCGTGATGCCGGTTCTTGTGCTCGTGGTTGCGTTGCGTTGGCGTCTCAACCTGCTGGTTTTCGGCGACGAAACCGCCAAATCGCTCGGGGTCAACGTGCCCCTGGAACGTTCCATCCACATCGCGCTGGCAACCATCCTTGCCTCCGCTTCCGTAGCGGTCTGTGGCATCGTCGGATGGGTGGGGCTCGTAGTGCCGCATCTGGCACGGTTGCTGGTCGGCCCGGATCACGTTCGGCTGGTCCCGGTTTCGCTCCTGCTTGGGGCAATCTTCCTGCTTGCCGTCGATACCGTGGCACGAACGCTGACCGCCGCGGAAATTCCGCTTGGCATCGTCACCGCCCTTCTGGGCGCGCCTGTTTTCGCCATTCTTCTGCGGCGCGGAGAACGCTCGTGGATGTAACGGACGCGCCCGCATTGGAGGCGGACAAGCTCTCGGCCGGTTATGGCAAGAGGACGGTTTTCAGGGAGATATCGTTCAGTGTGCCCCAAGGTGAGATCTTTACTATTCTCGGCCCGAACGGTTCCGGCAAGTCCACGCTCCTGAAATGTCTGGGCGGGGTTCTGGAACCGCTCTCAGGCCGCGCTCTTATTCAGGGCGAATCCGCGACCACCCTGCCTTCCACCTTGCGGGCACGACGGCTGGCCTTTGTGTCGCAAAGCGAGAACACGGCATTTGCATTGTCCGTAGAGGAAATCGTGCTAACCGGCCGCGCAGCACACCTTGGCATGTTCAAAAAGCCCGGTGCAAAAGACCGCGGCCTGGCCCAGCAAGCGCTGGAGATGATCGGCATCGGCCATCTTGCAGACCGGTCGTTCGCCGAGTTGAGCGGTGGGGAACGCCAACTGGCTCGCATTGCGCGCGCACTGGCGCAGCAGAGTCCTATCCTCCTTCTCGACGAACCCACCGCCCATCTCGACCCGGCACATCAAATGCAGGTTCTGAAGGCGATATTCGCCCTCGTTGCCGAGCGGCGAACGCTCGTGATGACAAGCCACCAGCCCGAACATGCATTAACCTGCGGCGGCTCGGCTCTTCTCCTGGGCCGCGAGGGAAGCATCAGCTTTGGGCCGGTGAACGAGGTGGTAAACGAAGCAAACCTCACCCGCCTCTACGATATTCCGTTCAAGCTTATCGAGACACAATCAGGGCCGGTCGTGGCGGCCGAATATGCGACGCTGCGCCGTATGGATGGAAGTGACGGCTAAACAGGCTCTTCCACCCAAAAGCCGGAGCCATGATCGATGACAGTACGTGACTGACATATGAACTGAACAAGCGTTTAGCAGGAGACACGTCCTCAATTTGTCGCCGCACCCGTATGCCCTCAGCAAGGGTTGGGGCCAAGGGTGGCAAGGAAGGCTGCCAAGGCGACGATTTCGTCGGGCTCAAGGTGGAGCTTGGTGAGCTCGGAATGCCCGGAGATCGCAACCGGAGCAGCGTTATAGTGGTCGAGGACATCCGAGAGGGATGCAAATTGGCCGGCATGCATGAACGGTGCCCGACCGCTAACGTCCCGGAGCGACGGTGTCTAAACACGCCCAAAAGCTCGTGACCATCTGCTTTCATGAAAGTCAGTTCCGAGCAATAATCTGGCTTGGCATCTCTGAATGAACCGAGACAATTGAAGTGGTCGCTTGTCATCTTGGTGGTGCCTCCGGCGCGGCCAGCACGGGGCCGCATAGAAGAGACCCTCCCGGGGTGGGCGCACGGTTCCCTGACGCCTATACGAGTTTTGCCCAGCAGACGATCGCCCGCATGCAGCAGGCCGAAAGCGGCCAGGTGACGACCGCGCAGGATGTCGCAGAGGCGGTGTCCGCGCGGCGACCGACCCCAGCTGCCCGACGATCCTTCCGGCCGGTGCCGACGCTGTGGCTTGGTTCGAGGGTCGCTGACCGACGTGCCAGCACAAGTGCGCAAGTGTACAGAGTCCATCTCGAGTCCCCTAGGGCATCGACCTTAAAGGGTATCTAGTCAGCTCAACGGCAGCTTTCAGGATCACAAACCCAGTACCGAGTGACCGCAATGCGGTCGCTTGCTGAACGGCAGCTATCCGCCGAGCACGCTGCGAACCGGACTGTCAACTTCCGTGAAGAGTTTCGGGCGCAGGCAGGCGTACGAAAGTCCCCGAGGAAAGAACCCGCGGGCCACAGGTGAAGGCTATGGGGATTTCCGTTTTCGGCTGGTGTCAGCGATGTCGCGACCGCCGCGGGAGCGCGCGGAGGTGAATGCGGACAGGCCACTCCGTTGCTCTTTCGTGCGGTGTTGACGCTCCGGCGCTCGGCTTGTCACCCCTCTGTCGGGGGCGATAGCGCGCGTAGATCCGTTGCCGGCGGCTGGGGGCCAGCGGCTGAAGGCTCGACCATACCGTGCCGGGCATGGGTCGTGCTCCCGGTTTGTCGCCGTCGTACCTGGCGGTCCGCGCGGCTGTTTCCAGCACTCGAACGTCTCGATGACGATCATGCGCCCGCCGCAGCACGGGCATGCAGGACGGAAGTCGTATGGCTCGGCCGGGGCGTCGTCATCGGGCGGCGCAGTGACGTTCAGGAGCTCGCGGGCGAGCGCGAGGCTAGCCCTGCGGGTGGAGCCGGCGAGCAGACCGCACTGCCGGATGCGGTGGAAGCCGCGCGGCAAGACATGCAGCAGGAAGCGGCGGATGGCCGAGACAACCGAAATCTGAGAGCCGCGGCCGCGCTGAACATAGCGGGGCCGCGTTCGGCAACGCGCCGTCCAATCGGACATTCGAAGTGATGAGTATTACACCTAGAAGCAGTCGTCCATTCAATTGCCAAGAAACGCCCGAATTTGAGAGAGTTTGCCATAGCGTGATGGAGATCTTGGTGGTTCACCTCAATTGGCTTGGGACTCAAAGCAATTCGGCACAGCGAAAAAAGCGTCGAAAGGTCAGTCTTCGAGCTTATCAGTTGGACATCGAGTAACCTTCAATCACCGCCACGGAGCGATTACCTGGGAAGAGGCAGCAGGCGACACGATCGACCATCAGCTAGGCAATCGCGGACCATGGCCACGAGCGCATCGCCGGCTGTGGCAAGGTCGCCGCTGTTGTCGATCTGCACCGTATCTGTTCCGGCTTCCACGATTGCCACGCTCCGTCTCAGCCGGGCATGCTGACTTTCGGCGTTTTCGCGACCGCGGGCGGTCAGCCGGTTGGCGAGAATGTCCGGATGGCATGTCACATGGACCGTGACCACGCGGCCAAATGTCGAGCGCATCGCCGGCAAGGCTGCGCGCGACCCGTTGACGATAGCGATGCCACCGGTCGCCAGGTGACGATGGACCGTGGTCGGTATCGCATAATGCAGGCCGTGCGCTTCCCACGCGATTGCAAACGAACCTGAGGCCCGGGCAGCGAGGAAGGCGTCGACTGACAGCGAAGCGTGATCCTCGGCATCGATCGCAGCAGGGCGCGTTATCACCCGCCGGACGAATACGATTGCCGGGTCTGTCCCCAATCTCTCGCGAGCGTAGGTCAGCAGGCTGTCCTTGCCGGCACCGCTCGGGCCGACGACGGCGATCAGCGTGCCGAGATCGGCGTTGCCTTCAACCGCAGGCGCGGCGTCAGACAACACGATTACCCTCGCGCCAGACCGAACGGACGATGGGGATACCCGCCGGCCGCCGTACGCGCACCAGATCCGCACGCAGACCAGGAGCAATGCGGCCACGGTCGCTCAAGCCGACCGCTGCAGCGGGATTGGCGGTGACCAGCTTGATGCTTTGCGGCAGGGACATGCCGCCGCCGTCGTCGGCCAGCATGAACGGTGCGTGGATCAGGCTGAACGGCACATAGTCGGACGACAGAACATCCAGGACGCCAGCATCCGCCAGTGTCCTGGCAGAGATGTTGCCGGAGTGGGATTTGCCGCGCACGATGTTGGGCGCGCCCATAAGGACCGCCATGCCGGCCGCGTGCGAGGCCTTGGCCGCTTCCATGCTGGTCGGGAATTCGGCCAGGCGCACGCCGAAGGTTTTGGATTCCTCGACGTGTCCGACCGTGGCGTCGTCATGGCTCGCCACGGCGATGCCGCGCTCGGCGCAGGCATCGGCGATGGCGCGGCGGTGCGGGGCCGCGTAGCGTTCCGATTCCTCGACACGGCGGGCGACGAAGCGCTCGAATTCGTCGTCCGACAGGCCGCGCTTCTTCTTGTAGTAGAGGATGTAGGCGTCGAGGGTCTGGAACTGGCGCTGGCCCGGCGCATGGTCCATCAGCGATGCCAGCCTGACCTGCGGGTCGGCGGTGAAATCCTCGAATTGGTCCAGTACGTCGGCCGAAGACACTTCGCAACGCAGGTGAACAAGATGGTCGGCGCGCAGTCGGTCCTCGCCCTGAGCGGTGGCGATGGCGTCGGCGATGGTACGCATCTCGCCGCGCTTGAAGCCGGCATTCTCGTCGGAGCCGAGCCGCAGGCAGTCGAACACCGTGGTGATGCCGGATGCCGCCACCTGAGCGTCATGCGCCTGCAGGGCGGCGATACTGTCCCATACCACGCCGGGGCGGGGGCTGTAGTGCTGTTCCAGATGGTCGGTGTGAAGCTCGACGAGGCCGGGGATCAGATAGTCGCCGTCCATGTCTTCGCCAACGCCGACCGTGCCCGTGTCAATGGCGGAAACAAGGCCGTCGCGCATGACGACGGAGCCGGTGACGACCTCGTCCTCAAGGACCACACGGGCATTGGTGAGAATGGTTTCCCGTAGCATGTCAGCCATACTTTCTTGCTTCGGCGGTGCCGAAGTGATGAATGGATCGGACGATGAAGTCGGCACCCGGTTCGGGCTCGACGAAAAGCGTGATGGCCGAAACCTCGGCCGGGCGCGAAAGCAGCGGGCCGAAATGGTCATGCAGTGCCGTCTCGACACGCGCGGCCGTCGGCGGTTCGACCGGGCCGGTTAGCGTCATGTGGAAGCGGAGTTCTTCCTTCACGTAGGGATAGCCGTGGCGGTGCAGATAGAGGCGCTGGCGTTCCGACAGGAGGCCGGGCTTACGGCGTGCAATCTCGGCTTCGCTCAGCGATGCGCGCAAGCCGTCGAAATGGTCGACGGCCGCTGCTGCCAGCGCCGATACCCCATCCGCATCCGTGGGCGTCAACGCAAAGAAGCTGCCGATCCGCGAGATGGCGAAACCGGGAATCGTGAGCGAGGCGCACCGTCCGGCAAAAGCATCGGCGTCGGCCGACAGATCCGCATAGGTCCGTCCGTCACCCAGGCGGAAAGGCGCAACCAACGTGGCGTGGAAGCCATAGCGGCGCGGTTCGCGGGTCAGACTGCCGAATTTTTCGCCGGTGAACCTGGCGGGAACGATCGGTTCAACCGCATCGCCGCTGAAGGCGCTTCGTCCTAGCCAGGCCTCGGCCGCCCGTGTCAGCGGATCGTCGGCAGCGGGCGTGAAGTAGACGGCGTAGCGCATTACAGGAACAGCTTGCGAAGGCGCTGCGACAGCAGGTCGAGCAGCGACACCGTGATCAGCATGATGATCAGCATGGCCGACGCCTGCGGATAGTAGAAGCCGCGGATGGACTCGAATAGCACCTGGCCGATGCCGCCGGCGCCGATGACGCCGAGCACGGTGGCGGCCCGCACGTTCGATTCGAACCGATAGAGCGCGTAGGACATCCAGAGCGGCATCACCTGCGGTACGACCCCGAAGACGACTTCCTGCAAGCGTGAGGCACCGGTGGCGCGGATCGCCTCGACGGGGCGGGAATCGATTGCCTCGACGGCCTCCGAGAAAAGCTTGGCAAGGATACCGGTGGTGTGGACGAACAGCGCCATCACGCCTGCGAACGGACCGAGGCCTACGGCGACGACGAAGAGCACCGCGAAAACAAGTTCGTGGATGGAGCGACAGATATCCATCAGCCGCCGCACCGGCTGGACGACGTACCATGGCGCCATGTTGCGAGCGGACAGGACGCCGAAGGGAACGGCGAATGCGGCTGCAAGGAATGTCCCCCACAAGGCGATCTGCAAGGTGAGGACCATCTCCTCCAGATAGTAGGCCCAGTCCGAGAAATCCGGATGCCCGAAACCAGCGGCGTATTTCGCCATGTTGCCGCTGTCGGTGATCAGATAGGTCCAGCGGAACATTTCCGACGGAGCCCAGCTCCAGACCAGCAGCACAATCAGACCAACCCAGGTCACGGTGGTCCATGCGCTTCTAGCCCAGTCGCGCTCGACCTCCGGTCGTGCTTGGACGGAACCTGTCATGTCGCTTGTCTGGCTCATGATCTTATCTCGAAGGGTGATGCCGGTCGCCGCATCGCAGCGACCGGCGGGGAAGTGGCGCCTGCGTCTACAGGCGCTTGAAGCCTCAGGTCTGGTTTGCCTTGAGCTTGTCTTCGTAACCCTTCTTCTCGGCTTCCAGTTTTTCGATCTTGGCCTTCTTGTCGGCGTCCGAAAGCGAAGCGTCGGCTTCGACCGAGCCGATGGTCTTGGTCAGTTCCATGACCCGGATCGGCAGCAGTTGGTCGTCATTGGAAGCCTTGAACGGAGCCCATTGCAGGCCGGCGAGAACTTCCTTTTCCTTGGCCGCGTCACCTTTCGATTTGTCGGTGCCGTAGGTGAGGAAGAAGTCCTTGATCTTGGCCTTGGTCTCCTCGGGCATGTCCTTGCGCCAGACCAGCGGATCGGACGGGATCAGCGGTGACTTCCAGATCACCTTGATGTTCTTGAACGCCTCCGGCTGGTTCTTCTCGATCAGCGCGAGGTTTTCGGTGTTGTTCGAAGCCGCATCGACCTGGCCGTTGGCGACCGCCATGGCATTGGTCTCGTGATTGGCGTTGGTGACGTTCTTGAAGCAGTTCTTCGGGTCGACATGGTTGGCCGAGAAAATGAAGGTCATCGGAACCAGGTAGCCCGAGGTCGAGTTCGGATCGCCGAGGCCGAAGTTCAGCGACTTGTCGCACTTCAAAAGGTCGTCGACGGAGGTCAGCTTGCTGTCCTTGGGGACCAGGATGAGCGACCAGTAGCCGGGCTCACCGCCAGCAGAGACAGTCTGCACGAAAACTTCACCGTCGGCGCGATCGACGGCTTCCATCGCCGACTTGTTGCCGAACCAGGCCATCTGCACCTTGCCGAAGCGCATGCCTTCGATCACGCCCGCATAGTCTGTCGCGAAGAACGGCTTGATGTCGAGGCCGGTCTGCTTGGCCATATCGGCCAGCAAAGGTTCCCACTTCGGCTTCAGCGCCTGCTGTGATTCAGTGGAGATGATGCCGAAATTGAGTTCCTCGGCAAGCGCGGCGCCCGATATGGTCATGGCAAGGGCGGTGGCCGCCAAGCCTTTCAGAAATCCGTTCATGACTAGCTTCCCTGTTGGTTGATTGCGTTAGGCGAAGGCCGGGACTTGGTTAGGCTTGGAGGCCCGGCCCGTCTTTGCCGGCTGCACGGGGGCCTCCGGCAAAATCAGTTCCTCCGAGTTGGAGCCGTAGAGCTCGACGAGCATCTGGTTGGTCAGTTCCGACGACGGGCCGTCGAAAACGATGCGCCCGTCTCGCAGGGCGATGGTGCGCTGGCAGTAGCGGCGCGCATATTCGACCTGATGAAGGGAGACGACGCAGGTGATCTTTTCCTCGCGGTTGACCTCTGCGAGGATCTCCATGACGCGCCGCGCCGAGGACGGGTCGAGCGAGGCGATCGGCTCGTCGGCCAGCAGGATATCGGAACGCTGGACCAGAGTGCGGGCGATCGCCGCGCGCTGCTGCTGACCGCCCGACAGGGTGGAGGCCCGCTGCCACGCGATTTCCGGGATGCCGACCCGGGCGAGCGCTTCGCGCGCGACCTTCTTCTCTTCGGCGGTGAACAGGCCGAGCGTCCCGCGCCAAGTCGGAATGCGACCGAGATTGCCGAGCAGGACATTGGTCAGTACCGACATGCGGTTGACGAGATTGAACTGCTGGAAGACGACGCCAATGCCTCGGCGTACATCCCTGGCCCTGGCGGCGAGCCGCCCATTGTCCTGGATCAAGTCGCCCAGCACCTCGATCTTGCTCTGTCCGGCCAGACCGATTTCGAGACCGCATATGTGACGGATCAGCGTGCTCTTGCCCGAGCCGGAGGCGCCGATCAGGGCGACCATTTCGCCACGCTGGATTTCGACACTGACGTTATCCAGAGCGCGCTTCTTGCCGAATGTCTTGGTTAAATTGCGAACGGAGATGGCCGCCATAGCATCATTCCTTCCCATTTTCTGAAAAGTCAGACGGATCACGTTTGCTTCCGCCCATGTTCCAGCGCCTTCGCTCCACATGCGGGCGACGGTGCTTGTAGCCATCATCGACTTATTCCCGGGAGGTGACGGTCCAGTGTCGTGCAAATGTCAGTTCCATGACGATCCACACCCTCCACAGACGCTGCCGCCAATTCGTGGCGGTCGAGGAATTCCTGGATGTCGAGATTGCGGAAATTGTCGAGCGCGGCACGCAGCCGCGAATGCGACCAATCCCACCATGCGAGGGTCTGCAGGCGCTGGGCGATTTCGACCGGAAACCTTTCGCGCACGGGTCGCGCCGGGACGCCGGCGACGATCGTGTAAGGTGCGACATCCTTCGTCACTACGGCGCCGGCGCCGACCACCGCACCATCCCCGACTGTCACGCCGGGCAGGACCGTGACGCCATGGCCGATCCAGGTATCGTGCCCGATATGGACGCGCCTGGCGCGACGGGCGGCGAAGAAATCGCCTTCGTGCTCGGCATCGTCGAAGTAATCGGAGGCGCGATAGGTGAAGTGGTGCAGCGTCGCCCGCGTCATCGGGTGATGCGTGGCGTTGAGGCGCACCGACGCGGCGATATTCGCGAACTTGCCTATGGTGGCACACCAGGCCTGGCAGTTCTCCATCACGTAGGAATAGTCGCCGAGTTCCGTCTCGGTGAGGCGGCCGCCTTCCGCGACTTCCGTGTAACGGCCGAGCAGACAGTTCTCGATCCGCGCGGTGGGGTGAACGACGGGCGTTTCGGACAAGCGTGCCATGGTCAGGCACCCTTCTTCGCTGGCGCGAAGCCGGTGACGTCGATGACGACATCGGCCACCGCGTTGCGCACCTCGGTATCGTGGAAGATGCCGAGCAAGGCGACGCCGGCCCGTTTCTTCCCGGCGATCATGCCTACCACCACGTCGCGGTTCGCGGCATCCAGCGAAGCGGTCGGCTCGTCGAGCAGGAGGATCGGGTGATCGGTGATGAAACCGCGCGCAATGTTGACGCGCTGCTGTTCTCCGCCCGAGAAAGTGGCCGGCGGCAGTGCCCACAGGCGCTCGGGAAGGTTGAGCCGGCTCAGCAACTCGCCGGCGCGCCGGATTGCCTCGGTTCGGCCCGCACCGCGCTCGAGCAGAGGTTCTGCCACGATATCCAGTGCGCCGACGCGCGGTACGACGCGCAGGAACTGGCTGACATAGCCGATCGTCTCGCGGCGTAACTCCAGCACGATGCGAGGGTCGGTGGCGGCAAGGTCGATCTCGCGGTCATGATGGCGGACGAGGATTTTGCCCGCACTGGCGCCGTAGTTTCCGTAGAGCATCTTGAGGATAGAGCTTTTGCCTGCACCTGAGGGGCCGCCCAGAACGGCGCAGGTTCCGGCATGCAGGGCAAAGCGGGCGTTGGCGATCACCGGCAGTTTGATGCCGCCGCGCAGATGCATGGTGAACGTCTTGCCGAGGCCGGTCGCGGTAAGGGCTGGAGTTTGCATGGCGCTGACCTCAGACCTGGAGAATGGAGGAGACGAGGAGTTGCGTGTAGGGCGCCTGCGGATCGTCCAGCAGGCGGTCGGTCAAGCCATGCTCGACCACGCGACCATCCTTCATGACGACCATGCGATGCGACAGAAGGCGCGCAACGGCCAGGTCATGGGTAACGATGATGACGGAGAGGCCGAGATCGTTGACGAGGCCGCGCAACAGATCGAGCAGGCGCGCCTGTACCGAGACGTCGAGGCCGCCGGTGGGCTCGTCCATGAAGACGAGACGCGGCGCGGTGACAAGGTTGCGTGCGATCTGCAAGCGCTGACGCATGCCGCCGGAAAAGGCGCGCGGCTGATCGTCAATGCGGTCGGCGTCGATTTCGACACGGCCGAGCCAGTCGGTCGCCGTGTCGCGTATCCGGCCGTAGTGCCGTTCGCCCACCGCCATCAGGCGCTCGCCGACATTGGCGCCTGCCGACACCGTCATGCGCAGCCCGTCCGCCGGGTTCTGATGAACAAAACCCCAGTCGGTGCGCAGCAACAGGCGGCGGTCGGCCTCGTGCAGGTGGAAGAGATCGCGCGCGACACCATCGCGCATCCGATAGGAGACCGTGCCGGAGGTCGGCTCCAGTCGTGTCGAGATGCAGTTCAACAGCGTCGACTTGCCGGAGCCGGATTCGCCGACGATGGCCAGCACCTCGCCCGGCCAGACATCGAGATCGACGTCCGTGCAACCGATCCGCGAGCCGTAGGCTTTGGTGAGGGCACGGACGGAAAGCAGCGGCAGGTCCTCGCCGGTGCGCTCGACAACGGCGTCGTTTCGGAGCGCGATCGTCATGACACGGCCTCTCCGCTCAACTCGCCGCGATGGCCTTCGGCGCGCCGCGTCTCGCAATGGTCGGTATCGGAGCAGACGAACATGCGTCCGCCACGGTCATCGAGAACCACCTCGTCGAGATAGACGTTCTCGGCGCCGCACAGCGCGCACGGGCGGTCGAATCTCTGGACCTCGAACGGATGATCCTCGAAATCGAGGCTGACCACTTGTGTGTGAGGCGGCAGCGCGTAGATGCGCTTCTCGCGACCGGCGCCGAAAAGCTGCAGGGCAGCCGACATATGCATCTTCGGATTGTCGAACTTCGGCGTCGGCGAGGGGTCCATGACGTAACGCCCCTCGACCTTCACCGGATAGGCGTAGGTGGTGGCGATGTGGCCGTTGCGGGCGATGTCCTCATAGAGCTTGACGTGCATCAGCCCGTATTCTTCCAGCGCGTGCATCTTGCGCGTCTCGGTCTCGCGCGGTTCGAGGAAGCGCAGCGGCTCGGGGATCGGCACCTGGTAGACGAGCACCTGCCCCTCGACGAGCGGCGCTTCGGGAATGCGGTGGCGCGTCTGGATGATGGTCGCCTCGGCCGTATGGGTGGCCGTCTCGACACCAGCCACGCGCTCGAAGAACTTGCGGATTGACACTGCGTTCGTGGTGTCGTCGGCCCCCTGGTCGATCACCTTCAGCACGTCGTCGGGCCCGATGATCGCGGCCGTCACCTGCACGCCGCCGGTGCCCCATCCGTAGGGCATCGGCATTTCGCGGCTGGCGAAGGGAACCTGGTAGCCCGGAATGGCGATCGCCTTGAGGATCGCGCGGCGGATCATGCGCTTGGTCTGTTCGTCCAGATAGGCGAAGTTGTAAGTGGCGTTGCGGGTATGCGCGTTCATTCCGCGGCCTCCTGCAATTCGGTTGAGCGCGCGTTCTGGCGCTGTTCGTATTCGGTACGCATGGTGCGCACGAGGCCGAGTTCCGCTTGGAAATCGACGTAGTGGGGCAGTTTCAGATGTTCTACGAAACCGGTCGCCTGCACGTTGTCGCAATGCGACAGCACGAATTCCTGGTCCTGCGGCGGAGCGACGATATCCTCGCCGAGTTCCTCGGCGCGCAGCGCGCGGTCGCAAAGCGCCATCGCCATCGCCTTGCGCTCGGACTGGCCGAACACCAGGCCGTAACCGCGCGTGAACTGCGGCGGTGCCTTGGCCGATCCCTTGAACTGATTGACCATCTGGCATTCGGTCATCTGGATCCGGCCGAGCGGCACGGCGAAACCGAGTTCGGGCACGAAGAATTCCACCTCGACCTCGCCGATGCGGATTTCGCCGGCGAAAGGGTGCGTACGCGCATAGCCGCGCTGGGTCGAATAGCCGAGGGCGAGCAAAAAGCCCTCGTCGCCGCGCGACAGGCTTTGCAGGCGCATCGCTCGCGCCATCGGAAACTCGACCGGTGTGTGGTTGATATCGCCGGGCGCAGTTTGTTCCGCCGGATAGACGTCCTCCTCGATCAGGCCTTCGCCGCCCAGAATGTCGGCTATCCGCATTGCCGCTTCGGCGGCGCCTTCGCGCCCTTCACCGGCTTGGATATCCGGATCGCCGTCGAGATCGGCGTCCAGAAGGCGATGCGTATAGTCGAAGGTTGGCCCGAGAAGCTGGCCACCGGGCAGGTCCTTGAAACAGGCCGAGATCCGCCGCTCGATCAGCATCGCGCCGGTATCGACAGGTTCACTGTAGCCGAGGCGCGGCAGCGTCGTGCGGTAGGCGCGCACGAGGAAGATCGCCTCGATCAGGTCACCGCGCGCCTGCTTGATGGCGAGGGCTGCCAGCCGCCGGTCATAGAGCGAACCTTCGCTCATCACGCGGTCGACGCCGAGTGCCAATTGTTCGGCGATCTGGTCGAGCGTCAGCGCCGGAACCGAACGGTCGCCGCGGCGGCGATCGGCCAGCAGCCGGTGCGCATTGTCGATCGCGGCCTCGCCACCCTTGA
Source organism: Mesorhizobium sp. (assembly GCA_049647745.1). GTDB lineage: Bacteria > Pseudomonadota > Alphaproteobacteria > Rhizobiales > Rhizobiaceae > Mesorhizobium. The sequence goes on along the minus strand of JBARYG010000156.1, from coordinate 30,639 downwards.
CTGCCACATACATGGTCAGATCTCCCTTGCGCTCAGCCGTGCGCTGCGCGGCAGGCAGGCAATGGAGGAGCCGGCGACGAGCACCAGATCGACGCCGCGTGGAAAGCGCCGGGTGTTTCCTTCCCAGCGGTCGGCGAAATCGGCCGGCAAGCCACGTGGCGCAATGGTCGTCTCGCCGCGTATTCCCGGCCCGTGGAAGGTCAGCTGCGCGCCGCCGTCGAAAGCCTCGATGGCGATGACCAGCGTGGCCGACCGGTCCGGATATTCCTGCGTTCCCTGGTTGAAGGATTCGAAGTGAGGCAGGGCGGCACCATCGCCGATCAGGGCGAAGGTCGCTTCGGCCGGTTGGTCTGCAATCGGCGCGCCGCTGTGGAAGACCAACCAATCGCGCACTTCTGTGCTTTGGGCGTATGACGGATCCAACCAAATCGGCGTGTCCGCGTCGGCCAATGTGCAAGCGACCGCACCGATGATCGGCGACAACGGCGCTGGCGGTGCGACGGATGGCTTGACGTCGACTATGGTCGCTGGTCGCGCCGTGGCGTCCATCACGGCGCGGAAGACGGACTGTGCGTTCAGAACGGGGTCGACAAAGCCACCGTCGAGCGCGATTGCCTCATTGTGCATCAATCCTCTCCCCGGACCATGGTGAAAAAGTCGACCCGGGTCGCCGCTGTCTGCTGCCGGCGCGTCTCGTCCGCCGCGTCCAATTCCAGCCGCAGCGGCGTGATCATGCGGGCATCCACAAGCGCCGCCGTCTCCGGCTTGCGGCAAACCGCATCGACCAGCGCGGCGATGCGGGCCTTGTCCATGTCGCGGCCGAGTGCGACCGCATGGCCGACCGAGCCGTCCTCAAGCCTCACGCTCGCCCGCGTCACAGTCGCCTCGCCGAAGTTGAAGGGGTCACCGGTGCCGCCCACGCGCCCTCGCAGAGTGATCAGGCCGCATTCCGGGCCGCGCAGGGTGCGGTAGGACGGCTCAAGATCGAGAGCGGCCCACAGTTCCTGCAGCCGGCCGCTGCTGGCGCGTGCCAGAACCGTCATCCGGTTCCTGCGCAGGGCGCTGTCTTCCTCGTCGTGCATGTCAAATCCTATTTGTCTATTTATCTAGACAAGAAGATGAATTGGCTGCACCATAGGCGCCTCTGATGACGGACACATGACAGGGGAAGGGCAGGATCGATGGCGGCACGATTGCAGCGCGGTGTCGGCGTCGCCCTGTGGCGGCAGATCGCGGACGGCATACGAAGCGGTATCGCCACCGGGCTCGCCGACGAGACCGGCCGCCTGCCGCCGGAAGCCGATCTGGCAGAACGGTTCGGGGTCAACCGCCATACCGTGCGCGCGGCTATTGCTGCGCTCGCGCATGAGGGCGTGCTGGTCTCGCACCAGGGGCGCGGAACCTATGTGCGGCGCCAGAAACGCCTCGTCTATCCGATCGGTGAGCGCACCCGGTTCTCCGCCGGCATCGGCGAGCAGGCGCGCGAGGCACGCAGTGAGATGATCGGCACGGCGAAGCAGCCGGCAGTCGCCTGGATCGCGGCCGCGCTCGGCATTCCGGCAGGAGAGACGGTCGTCCGCGTCGATAGCCTGGGCAGGGCCGATGGTGTGCCCGTGTCGCGCTCGACCTCCTGGTTCGACGCGGCTCGGTTCGACGGAATCGCCGAATTGTTCTCCCGGACGGGATCGGTCACGGCCGCGCTTGCCGGGTTCGGCGTTTCCGACTACCGCCGTGCGTCGACCTCCATCGAGGCGCACCATGCCGAGGAGGCCGATACGCGCGAACTGCAACTGGCGCCGGGTGCAATCGTCATCGTAACGCGCGCGGTGAATTGCGACCTGTCAGGAAGACCTGTGCAATGCTCGGTTACTCGCTTCGCCGCTGACCGGGTGGAACTGGTCGTTGAGACCGCTGACCTCGGCGGTGGTGGACATCGGGCAGAAGCCTGACTGAATGATCGCAGCATCGACCGCAGGCATCTCGGGTGGAGAATGGCCGCTTACCGCCAGATTCCTTCATGACCTGAGAGTCTGAAATCGGCCCCTGGAGAAGACGGAAATCGATACCCGCTTTGCTTGGGACGGAATCATCTGCTCGACGTCGACAATGGCTGGACAGCAATGTCGGCATCCAATGGGTGCGGGGTTACCGATCATGTGCCCTTCGACCAAGCTACGGCGTCCGCTCCGGCGGGCAGGCGCATGGGATAGGCGTGATCGCTTGCCACGCGCCAGACGGCCTCGGCAACATCGATGGCGCGCGTGAATTCGGTCGCGCGCTGTCGGTTGGCCACCACCTCCGCCATAATGTCGGCATAGGCTGCAGGCACTTCCATCCCCATGCGGGCACGGGCGTTCGTACCGAACGCGGTTTCAGGCGAAGCACCCGGCAAAACGAGACGCAGGACGATGCCGAGTGGTTCCAACTCCAGCGCCAGCGACTCTGTGAAGGCATTCACCGCGGCTTTGCTCGCCGTGTAGGCGGACAAGAGTGGCAGAGCGCGCAGGGTGACGGCGGACGTCACGTTGACGATCGTGCCGGCGCGGCGCTCGCGGAATTGTGGCAGCACGGCTTGCGTCATGGCGATGGTGCCGATCGTATTGGTTTCGAACAGTTCGCGGATCTTGTCGAGCGACACGCCCTCCAGCGCATTCATGAGGCCGACGCCCGCGTTATTGACGAGGACATCGATCGGACCCGCCGCTTCGACGGCGCGCTCGATGCTGCCGGCATTGGTTACGTCAAGCGGCAGAACACGTAGCCGGTCGGACGAAGGTAGAATGTCTTCGCGCGGCGTGCGCATCGTGGCAATGACCGTCCAGTTCCGATCGAGGAAGAGGCGCGCCGTTTCCAGGCCGAAGCCGGAAGAACAGCCAGTGATGAGGATGGTGCTCATGGGAAATGACCTCCTGTTGGGGATGACAGGAGGATAGGCAAGGGAGATCGGATGATCTATAATGGAAAGTCCAAATAACATTTGCAATCGTACGGAACGATGGATCCTCTCAGCCAAATCGTCGGTCTTCTGCAGCCCAAGGCCGATCTATCGAAGCTCATCGTCGCGGGTGGTGTATGGCACGTGCATCGCACCGACAAGGGCCGCCCCTTCTACTGCGCCGTCCTGGAGGGGCGCTGCCGCCTTGATCTCGCCGGCCAAGCGGCTTTCATGCTCGAGGCTGGCGACTTCGTGCTTGTACCGGCTGCCTACGACTTTGTAATGTCCAGCCTTGAACCCTGTGTGGAAGGGGAGACGGCGAGGGCAGAGACAAGCCCAGGCGTGTTCCGTCTCGGGCCTGAAGGCGTACAGCCCGACATGCGCATGCTGGTTGGGCACTGCACCTTCGCTTCGGACGATGCCGATCTTCTCGTTTCGCTTCTGCCACAACTCGTGCATGTGCGCGGCGAGCAGCGGCTGTCCACCCTGGTGGCTTTCGTGAACGACGAGATGCGTTCCGAGCGTCCCGGTCGCGAGGCAGTCCTGACGCGGCTCCTGGAAGTTCTCCTGATTGAAGCTCTTCGATCGGCACCAGGTTCAGCAGCTCCCTCGGGGCTCTTGCGGGGCCTTTGCGACGATCGGCTCGCTATCGCCCTCCGGTGCATCCACGACCGGCCGGCAGGCGCCTGGACGGTGGCTAGGCTGGCGCGCGAGGCGGCCCTGTCGCGCACCACCTTCTTCGAGCGGTTCCGGAATGAAGTCGGGGTTGCGCCGATGGAGTACGTCGTCGGCTGGCGCATGACGCTTGCCAAGAATCTTCTTCGCCGGGACAAGATCACGGTCGCAGAGGCGGCCGAGCGCGTCGGCTATGGATCGGCCAGCGCGTTCAGCACAGCCTTTGCCCGGCGCGTCGGTATCCCGCCCGCGCTGTACGCCCGCGCAGGATGAGTAGGGGCGGGTGATCATGCCGCTGACTCCCTCTCGATGTTCCATCCGGAAGGCCGCCAACTGCCCATTTGCCGGCTGTCCGGAAACGGCCCCGGAGAAAACGGAAATCGATTCCCGCTTTGCTCGGGACGGAACCATCTGCTCGACGTCGTGCCGGCAACCCCCAGCCAACCCCGCGTCTCGTCGAGTTAGGCACCGAACGCGCCGTCGATCGTGTGCATCGCCCCGGTGACGAAACTCGCCTCGGGCCCCGCTAGCCAGGCGACCATCCCCGCCACTTCGTCTGGCCGACCGTGCCGTTTGATGGCCATGAAGCTATGCATCAGCTCTTTCATCGGCCCGTCCGCCGGGTTGGCGTCGGTATCGATCGGTCCGGGCTGCACGACGTTCACCGTGATCCCACGTCGCCCAAAATCCCGCGCCAGCCCTCGCGCTAGCCCCTGCAGGGCGGACTTGCTGAGCGCATAGGACGCCATCCCCGCAACGGGCATGCGGTCACCGTTCACGGAGCCGATGACGATGATCCGTCCGCCCTCCGGCATCTGCCGCGCCGCCTCGACAGCGGCATGGTAGGGTGCGTGAACATTGATCCGGAACAGCCGGTCGATCGCGTCCGGGTCTTGTTCCAGCGCATCGCCGAAGATGCCTATACCGGCATTGACGACCAGCACGTCCAGCGGCCCGCTCTCGCGCACGCGGGCGATCACGGCATCCCGGTCCGAACTGTCAGTCAGGGCTGCCGCGCTGCCCGTCTCGGTCGCCAACAGATCCGCGGCCTCACGCGACCCGGCATAAGTGAAGGTCACCGCCGCACCTTCCGCTGCGAAGCGCCGGACGATCGCCGCCCCTATTCCCCGGCTGCCACCAAGCACCAGAACCGACTTTCCCTGAAACACGGCCATGAGGCCCTCCTTGAGGTATTTTGTATGGAGCGCTACATAATGTGTCGAATGCTCGAGTCAATGGATTTTGTAACGATGACTACAAATAACTCGCGACCGCGCGGCCGCCCTCGCCGTTTCGACCCCAATCAAGCGGTCGCCACTGCCCAGCACCTGTTCCATGCCCACGGCTACGATGCCGTCAGCGTGGCGGACGTCACCAACGCGCTTGGCATCAACCCGCCCAGCTTCTACGCCGCCTTCGGTAGCAAGGCGGGCCTCTACGCGCGTGTTCTCGACCGCTACGCTGGTACCGGCGCCATCCCGCTTCCAGATCTCTTGCTCCCTGATCGTCCGGTAGCCGTTTGCCTTGCATCCGTGCTGGAGGAGGCCGCTCGCCGTTACGCCGCCGACCCCGAGACCACCGGTTGCCTCGTGCTGGAGGGAACCCGCTGCAACGATCGAGAGGCACGCGAGGCTGCCTGCGTTTTCCACGACGCCGCCGAGAACATGATACGCCTCTACATCGCTGCCCGTTATCCGAAAGAAGCCGAGCGCCTGACGGATTTCGTTAGCACCACCATGGCAGGTCTTTCTGCGAAGGCCCGCAACGGACACGACCTTGACCGGCTCCTGACCAGTGCGCGACTCGCCGGCCTTGCTCTGGCGCAGGTACTTCCTGCCTGAGCATTACGATATGCGGACTTGGCTCATGCACCCCCAGATCATCGGCGGTCGGTAGCCGATGCCCTGACGAAGTCGATGAAGGCGCGGAGTGGCGGCGGTACGAGACGCCGTCCGGGGTAGTAGAGAAACGGGCCGGAAAAGGACTGCCACCAGGGTTCAAGGACGCCTTCGAGCAAACCGCTGTCGAGATGTGGGCGCAGCCAGTCTTCGAACAGATAGACGATGCCGGTTCCTGCGATCGCCGCGTCGACGGCGAGATCGGTCGCGCCGCCCGCCCGAACGATCAGCGGTCCGGCGGGATCGATCCGCACCACCTCGCCGCCACGCTCGAATTCCCATGTCGGCGTCACACCGCTGGGGAAGCGTGCTCGCAGGCAGGCATGGGCTAACAGGTCACGCGGATGGTCTGGTCGGCCATGATGGTCGAGATAGGTCGGCGAGGCGGCGCAGGCAAAGCGCTGGGTACGCGGTCCGATCGGCACCGCGATCATATCCTGTTCGAGCCGCTCGTCGTAACGGATGCCGGCATCACAGCCCGCGGCGAGCACGTCGACGAAACTTTCCTCGGTGACGATCTCCAGCCGGATATCGGGATAGGCGGCGAGGAACGGCGGAACGATACCGGGCAGCGCCAGTTTCGCCGCGCTGACCGGCACGTTGAGCTTGAGTGTGCCGGCCGGCCGGTCGCGGGAACCGTTCACCGCGTCCAGGGCGGCTTCGACTTCGGTCAACGCCGGCCCGAGCCGGTCCAGCAGCCCCTTGCCCGCTTCAGTCGGGGCGATGCTTCGTGTGGTGCGGTTGAGCAGCCTTACGCCCAATCCGGCTTCAAGGCGACGTACCGCCTCGCTCAGGCCCGATGCGCTGACGCCGCCGGTGCGCGCGCCATCGCGAAAGCCGCCTGCACGGGCAACCGTCACGAAGGCGTTCAGGTCTCCCAGATCGATCTTCATTGTTCGTCAATCCGCACAGGCTGTGTGGATTGTACCGGGTTATCGCGCACCAGCACAGGGCCTATCTTTGGTTTGTTGTGAAAAGGAGATAGCCATGTCTATTGTCGACCAATCCGCTACCTTCGCGCTGGGCAATCGATCCGTGAAGCGGCTCGGTTACGGCGCCATGCAGTTGGCGGGACCTGGCGTGTTCGGCCCGCCCAAAGATCACGGCGCGGCAGTGGCCGTGTTGCACGAAGCCGTCGCATCGGGCGTGAACCACATCGACACCAGCGATTTCTATGGGCCACACGTTACCAACCAACTGATCCGGGAGGCGTTGGCGCCTTATCCCGACGATCTCGTCATCGTCACCAAGATCGGTGCCCGGCGAGGGGACGATGCGTCTTGGCTCCCTGCTTTCACGCCTGAGGAACTGGCCCGGGCCGTGCACGACAATCTGCGTAATCTCGGGCTTGACGTGCTCGACGTAGTCAATCTGCGCATCATGTTCGACGCACACGGCCCGGCGGAAGGATCGATCGAGGCGCCACTCACCGCTCTGGCTGATCTTCAGCGGCAGGGGCTGGTGCGCCATATCGGGTTGAGCAACGTGACGCCTGCGCAGATCGCCGAAGGACGCAAGATCGCCGATATCGTCTGCGTGCAGAACCTGTACAACGTGGCGCACCGTGCCGACGACCGCCTGATCGATGATCTCGCCCATGACGGCATCGCCTACGTGCCGTTCTTTCCGCTTGGCGGGTTCAGCCCGCTGCAATCGTCGACCTTGTTGGCCGTCGCGGATCGTCTCGACGCCACGCCCATGCAGGTCGCGCTTGCCTGGCTGCTTCGTCGCGCGCCCAATATCCTGCTGATCCCCGGCACGTCGTCCGTCACTCATCTGCGGGAAAATCTCGCCGCAGCCGAACTGGACCTACCGGAAGATGCGGTCGACGAACTGGATCGTATGGGCGACACCAGCGATGTCGCCGCTTGAACGCGAAGAATTTTCCATCCCCCGGGTGGCGGGAGCCGCATTTCACTCCCGTCATCCGACAAGCGCACGATTGGGCAAAGCTTCGCAGATGAATTCGATGAAAGCCGCGATCCTCAGGCTCGCCAGCCGCCGCGAATGGTGCAGGACCGATAGTTCCACCGGCCGGTCAGGCATGCTCCCCCAGTTTATCAATCGTCCGGCCTGCAAATTTTCGCAGGCGAGAGAAAGAGGAAGTTGCAGCTTCGGCCTCGCCTCGACGAGCAGCACGCCTGTACCATCGACGCACCGCCATACAGGTTCGACGGGTAGTGTGCTGTTCACCACGGCGTCGACCGGCGCCGGTTCGGCTTCGCGAACCGGCGGTCGTTCCCATCCCGGCGGCTATTCGTTCGAGAGTGCTGAATAAAGACCACCTGACGAATCTCATTTTCGGGCTGCAGAGGCGCGAGAAAGCCAGATCCGATTTTGCCATCAAGGAACTGCCGTCACTTCAATCTCGAGTTTCGGCGGCGGAGGCAGTAGTGGAAGGATTGTGGGCAAGCATTCCGATAGCACCATCCCTGCAGCAAGATCCGCTTTTTCGGAAGAATTTGCGGCGCGCTGCAGACGAACTGGAGCTGGCCCGAGCTCGTTTAACCCAGGCTATAGGCGCGGCTGACGGCATGGACGAAGTCAGCGAGGCGACCATCCTTCACTTCAGGACTCAGATGATCAGCCTGCTTGAGGATGAGAACCGAGCGAAAACCAAGATTTATCTCTCGTCGATCATAGAGCGTGTTGAAGTCAGTACTACAGAGATTCGGATCGAAGGGCACGCCAATGACCTGAGAAAGGCAGCTGTATCGTCCGATGAGAGCCCCGGTGGAAGTGGTGGGCCCGAAGTTCACAGATGGCGGAGAGGATGGGATTCGAACCCACGAGAAGCTTTTGACCTCTACTCCCTTAGCAGGGGAGCGCCTTCGACCACTCGGCCACCTCTCCGTGTCGCCCTGCTAACCTGTGAGGCAGTGGAAAACAAGCCTGTTTCGTGCCTACCCCGGTTTTCCTCGCATGAGGTTATCGCGCCGGATAAGGCGGCCGTCACAGATACCGCTCCGCCGCGTCGATGAAGTCGGCGATCGATTGGGGCAAGTTGCCGGTTTCCAGGAATGGCGCGTGGCCCTGGCCGGCGACGGTGATTGCTTGCATGCCGGGGTGGCGGGCGTGCATTTCGCCCAGCGTTTCTGTCGAGAGCAGCCGCGAGTTGGCTCCGCGTATGGTCAGCATCGGCAGCCCAGCCAGCGCCTCGAACTGCGGCCACAGCGTCGGCAGCGGCTTGGAGAAATCTATTTCTCCAAGCGTTTCCACCAGCTTCGGATCGAAATCCGGCATCCACCCGCCGTCCGTTTCGCAGTAGAGAGCCTGCGCCATCCGCTCCCAGTCGGCATCCGTCAGGGCCGGAAAATCCGCGCCGTGCGTCGTACGCTGGGCGAAAACCACCTGCTCGAAGGATTTTGGCTTCGGCGCGCCGTCGAGATAGTTTTTGATGTGGGCAAGGCCGCTCGCCTCGATAACCGGGCCGATATCGTTGAGCACGACGGCTTTCAGCGCCGCCGGACGAAGGGCGCCGAGCACATGGACGATGAGGCCGCCACGCGATGTGCCGATGAACGCGGCGGCGTCGATGCCGAGTGCATCCATCCCGGCCAGCACGTCGTTTGCTTCCGTGGCGACGTTATAGTTTTTCACTTCCCGGTCATAGGCGGACTGTCCGCGCCCGCGGTAATCGAAGGCGACGACCCGGCGGGGCCTTTTCTTGTGGCCTGACAGATAAAGCGCCAGTTCGTGAAAGTCCCGGGCGTTGCGGGTCAGGCCGGGCAGGCAGACGATCGGCCAACCGGCAAGGCTAGCCTCGCCATAAAGGCGGGCGTGGAGTTCAAGTCCATCGGATGCCGCGTAGAAGAAGTCAGAAAAGCCATGCTCGGCCATGCGTGTGCCTGTCGAAAGCCCGGCTGGCGGCATGTCCGTCATTGAATGCGCCCGTTCACCAGATCGCCGACGATGTCGTATTTTCCGGTAAGGCGCATCTTGTAGACCTCGTAGTTTTCCATCACGCGCTGCACGTAGCTTCTGGTTTCGGTGTAGGGGATCCGCTCGATCCAGTCGACGACCCCGTCCAGATCCTTGCCGCGCGGGTCGCCATAGCGCGCCACCCACTGCGCCGCCCGGTTGGGGCCGGCATTGTAGCCGGCGAAGGTCAGCACATAGGACCCGTTGAAGCGGCCAAGCTGTTCGCCGAGGAAGGCTGCGCCGAGCGTCGCGTTGTAGCCGGCGTCGCTGGTCAGCCGCGCCTGCGAAAACGGCAGCCCGGCCTTTTTCGCCAGTTGCTGCGCGGTAGCGGGCATGAGTTGCAAAAGGCCGAGCGCGCCGGCGCCCGAGACGGCGCCGACATTGAATTCGCTTTCCTGTCGTGCAATCGCATAGGCAAGCGCCTTGCCCGAGCCGGAAATGTCGGCCGAATCGGGGATGATTCCGACGGGATGCGACAGCGCGCCGACATCGATGCCGCGGGATGCCGCGATTTTGGCTATCCTCAGCGCCAGATAGTCGTTGCCTTGCTGTTGCGCCATTTCCGCCAGAAGCGCCAGTTCGCCGGGGCTGTTCAGTTGCGAGGCCAGGTCGCGGTAAAGCGTGTTGGCGAAGCGGGCATAGCCTGCGGCCTGAAGCCGGATGATGGCGCCGACCGCCTCGCGCGCGGCGAACGTCTGGCGGTCCGCCGTCGTCGGTTCCGGATAGGCCAGCGTCAGGGTCTTGCGGCCGATGCGTTCGCCTGCCAGCTGGCCGTAGAAGGTTGTGCCATATGCGGCCGCTTTGGCGAAATAGTCCTTGGCATCGCCGGGGCCGCCGGCTTCGGCGGCGCGGCCCAGCCAGTAATAGGCGCGCGACAGCGAGATCGGCCCCTGTGCCAGGCTGGCGATGCGCGAAAAATGCTTGGCGGCGCGCTGCGGATCGTTCAGGCCGCGCAGCGCATACCAGCCGGCATGGAATTCGGCGTCGGCGGCGTTGGCCGGGCTTTCGGCGGCATGGGCGGCAACGATGGCATAGGCTGTCTTCATGTCGCCCTGGTCCATCAATTCTCGCGAAAGCACGCGGCGCTCGACCCACCACGCATCGGGGTCCACCAGCGCGTCGCGGTCTGTCGGCGCCTTCAGCACGATGGCGGCGGCATCGGCATATTTCTTGCGTTTGCGCAGATATTCGGCTTCGGCAAAGAAATAGCCGGCGGAGCGCTGCGCTGCCGGCACCACCTTCAGCAACTCGGGCGCTTTTTTGTCACCGCGGATCGCCGCCGCCCAGGCATCGGCGAGCTCCTTTGCGCCGGCAAGCGTGGCGACGCGCAGGGCGGAATTGACCCGGTCGGCATAGAACATGCGTTCCATGCGGAAACGATGGTCGGCCGCCGGGATGATCGCGCCGAATTCGTTGATGATGGCTGCCTCGTCCTTAGCCTCGAGTTTTTCCGTTCGCCAGAAGGGTGACAAAACGGATCGTGCCGCCTTGACGTTGCCCTGCGCCACATAGGCGCGGGCGAGCAGCACCGTGCCTTCCAGCGTCAGCGGCTGGCTGCCGCCGAATGCCTGAACCACGATTTCGGGGGCGGGGTTTTCGCGATAGAGCGCGCGTTCGCTGTTATTGCGCAGCGCTATCAGGCCGGGCCAACCGGGCAGCATCGCCGCCGTCGCAGCGATTTCGCCGCTGGGAACCTTGTCGCCGCCATAGAGCGCGATCGCCCAGGCCAGCACGTGGCGGTCGAGCGTGTTGGCGGGCAGGGCGTCGCGGATCGAGCGGGCGCCGTCGATGTTGTTGGCAGCCAGCGCGTCGAGGCCGCCTTTCAGGGCCTCGATGGAGGATGCGCTTTGTTCCATTCCGGCCACGGGGATGGCCGAAGTCGGCTGCGCGTCAAGCCCGGCGTCGAGCGTCGCGCTGGGCAACAGGGCGAGCATCGCGCCGAAAATGAGCGAACTGTATGGCCGCGTCACGGTCATTGTCGTAGTCGTTCCTGCCCTTTCGTTCCTTACAGACTAGGGTCGGGTTGTGAAAAGCTGGTAAATCAAGGGTAAACATGCCTCCTGGCAGAATTGGCAGGCTTCATCTGTTTGTTGCCCCGCAACGGTGTCGAGACTATGGTGCGCCGCCCCGCTTTGGGTTAGAAGCCGGGCGATATCAAGGAAGGCAAGGAACCCGAGGGTTTCAAGGAGTTTGACGACATGCTGAGAGGCTCGCTTACCGCGCTCGTGACACCGTTCGACAAGGACGGGCGTTTCGACGAGAAAGCCTTTCGCGCTTTTGCCGAGTGGCAGATAGAGGAGGGCACCAGCGCGTTGGTTCCCGTTGGCACCACGGGCGAGTCGCCGACGCTTTCGCATGAAGAGCATCGGCAGGTGGTGAAGGTAAGCGTCGAGGTGGCCAGGGGCCGCGTTCCCGTCCTCGCTGGCGCCGGCTCCAACAACACGCAGGAAGCCATCGGGCTGGTGAAATACGCCGAAAGCGTCGGCGCCGACGCGGTGCTGGTGGTGACGCCTTACTACAACAAGCCGACCCAGCGCGGGCTTTATGCCCATTTCGCGGCAGTGGCCAGCGCGACCAAACTGCCGATCGTCATTTACAACATTCCGCCGCGCTCGGTCATCGACATGACGCCTGAAACGATGGGTCGGCTGGCGCACGATTTCCCCAACATCGTCGGCGTCAAGGATGCGACCGGCAAGGTCGAGCGCGTCTCGGAACAACGCGCCACCTGCGGCAAGGACTTTATCCAGCTTTCGGGCGAGGATGCCTCGGCGCTCGGCTTCAACGCCCATGGCGGGGTAGGGTGCATTTCGGTGACGGCCAATGTCGCGCCGCGGCTTTGCGCCGAATTCCAGGCCGCTACCTTGGCCAACAACAAGGAGAAGGCTCTGGAATTGCAGGACCGGCTTTTGCCGCTGCACAAGGCGATCTTCACCGAACCCGGCGTTTCAGGCGCGAAGTACGCACTTTCCAGACTGGGCAAGATCGAGAACGTAGTGCGCTCGCCGCTGATGGTTGTCGAAGCCGAGACGGCTGCAAAACTTGACGCGGCCATGAAGCACGCCGGCTTGATAAACTGAGGATGAGGCACCACCTCTCCCCGTCATGAACCAGGTCAGAAAAGCCGATCCCAACAGCAGGGTTGCCGCGGAAAACCGCAAGGCGCGCTTCAACTACGAGGTTCTCGACACGCTCGAGGCCGGCCTTGTGCTGACCGGCACCGAGGTCAAGGCGCTGCGCGGTGGCCATGCCAATATCCAGGAATCCTATGCCTCCGTGGAGGGTGGCGAGATCTGGCTGATCAACTCCTATCTGCCCGAATATCTGCAGGCCAACCGCTTCAACCATGAGCCACGTCGTCGGCGGAAACTGCTGGTGTCGAAGCGCGAGATGGCGCGTCTTTCGCAAAGCATAGAGCGCGAAGGCATGACGCTGGTGCCGCTGAAAGTCTATTTCAACGAACGCGGCCGGGCGAAGCTGCTGCTGGCGGTGGCGCGCGGCAAGAAACTGCACGACAAGCGCGAAACCGAAAAACAACGCGACTGGAACCGCGAAAAAGGTCGGCTGCTGAAGGAACGTGGGTAGAGTCGGGCCATCACGGGTGGACGACGGGCCGAATCTATTTATCCAAAAAGCTCCTTATCGCGCTGAAAACATTTATGAACATCTCTGTCGTCAGCACGCCGGTGTTGGTGTTGTAGCGTGAGCAGTGATAGCTCGAAAACAAAGTGACATCGCCGATCCTGCTTTGCCCGCCGTGCTTGAAAGGATGGGCGGCAACGCGTCCCCCCAGCGCCCGGACCGTCGATTGATGCGCGATGGTGCCGAGGGTCAGGATGGCTTCCAGATTCCTGAAACGGGCGATGGTCGGGATGAGGAAGGTACGGCATGCGGTGATTTCCGCGCCGACCGGCTTGTTTTCGGGCGGCACGCAGCGCACCGCGTTGACGATCGCCGTGTCGACGAGTTCAAGGCTGTCGTCCGGCCGCGCCTCGAATTTTCCGCGGGCGAAGCCATGCGAAATCAGCGTGGAATATAAAAGGTCGCCGGCGTAGTCGCCGGTGAAAGGTCGTCCGGTGCGGTTGGCGCCGCGCAGGCCGGGCGCCAGACCGACGATCAGCAGGCGCACGCTATCCTCGCCGGCCCATGGCAGGAAAGCCGGCACCGGCGCATTGTGCCACGAAGGCTCGCGCTCGCGCCACGCGGCGAGGAAGGCATGGAGGCGCGGACAGAGCGGACAGTCGCGGCCCGGTTCCGGCGAGGCGGTCATGCCGGCCACGCTCAGTAGTCTTCCTCTTCCTCGGCCGTTGGTTCGGGCCGCCGGATGGGGCGCTCGGAGGGATCCCTGCCGATCTCGGCCTTGAGTGTCGCCAGATCGATGAAGTGATCGGCCTGCCGCCGCAAATCATCGGAGATCATCGGTGGCTGCGAGGCCATGGTCGATATGACCGATACTTTGCAGCCCTGTCGCTGCAACGCCTCCACCAGCGTGCGGAAATCGCCGTCGCCGGAAAAGATGACATAATGGTCGACCTTGCCGACCAGTTCGAGCGCGTCGACCGTCAGCTCGATATCCATGTTTCCCTTGATCTTGCGGCGTCCGGTCGAATCCGTGAATTCCTTGGCCGGCTTGGTGACGACCTTGAAGCCGTTATAATCGAGCCAGTCGATGAGCGGGCGGATCGAGGAATATTCCTGGTCCTCGACCAGTGCGGTGTAATAATAGGCCCGCAGCAGATAGCCACGCTTCTGGAAACTCGACAGGAGCTTGCGGTAGTCGATATCGAAGCCAAGCGCGCGCGATGTGGCATATAAATTGGCGCCGTCGATGAACAGTGCGATTTTTTCGCGGGCGTCGAACATCAAAATATCCTTGTCGCAATAGGCGTTAGATTAAACGACGATAGTAACGGCGTATCGGAAAATTCCTTTTTCTCTTCTTTTTTAGAAATAGCGGCGGCTTTGTGGCTTTCCAGCCTCTGCCGGTCGATGCGCAAGCGATTGTGATCGAAAGCTTGCGGCAGCAGGGCGTATCGCAGGCTTTCGCCGATTGTCGGCGCGCTTGTGTTTTTGCGGCGTTCGGGTTATGGACCGCGCCTGATTTCCATCACATCCACACAATGAAAGGGGCATTCATGGCCCGCGTAACCGTTGAAGACTGCATCGACAAGGTCGACAACCGCTTCGAACTGGTGCTCCTGGCCGGTCACCGCGCCCGCCAGATCAGCCAGGGCGCGCCGATCACCGTCGCCCGCGACAACGACAAGAACCCGGTCGTGGCGCTGCGCGAGATCGCCGACGAGATGCTGTCGCCCGACGACCTGAAGGAAGACCTGATCCATTCGCTGCAGAAGCATGTCGAGGTGGACGAGCCCGAGGCCGACGGCGAGGCGCTTGCCGATCAGACTGAAGGGGCGGCTGTTTCCGCCGACGCCGACGACGCGGAGGAAAACGTCACCTTCGACCGGATGACCGAAGAAGACCTGCTCGCCGGCATCGAAGGTCTGGTCGCGCCCGAGAAAAGCGACGATTTCTGACGATTTGGGCGGAAACCGGCACTTTCGCGCCGGAACGTTCATAGCTATTTATGACATGCGCCGCATAGACTTGCGGCGCATGTTTCATTTTAGCCTGTGAGAGCCTGCCCATGATGCGTCAATATGAGCTTGTCGAGCGCGTCCAGCGCTACAAGCCCGACGTGAACGAGGCACTGCTCAACAAGGCCTATGTCTACGCCATGCAAAAGCATGGCTTTCAAAAGCGCGCATCGGGCGATCCGTATTTCTCGCACCCGCTCGAAGTGGCCGCGATCCTCACCGACATGCACATGGACGAGGCGACCATCGCGGTGGCGCTGCTGCACGACACCATCGAGGACACCACGGCTACCCGCGCCGAGATCGACGAATTGTTCGGCCCCGAAATGGGCAAGCTGGTCGAGGGGCTCACCAAGCTGAAGAAGCTCGACCTCGTGTCGAAAAAGGCCGAGCAGGCGGAAAACCTGCGCAAGCTGCTGCTGGCCATTTCGGAAGACGTGCGCGTGCTTCTGGTCAAGCTCGCCGACCGCCTGCACAACATGCGCACGCTCGGCCATATGCGCGAGGACAAGCGGCTGCGCATCGCCGAGGAGACGATGGAGATTTACGCGCCGCTTGCCGGGCGCATGGGCATGCAGGGCATGCGCGAAGAACTGGAGGAACTCGCCTTCAGCTACATCAACCCGGAAGCCTACCGCATGGTGACGGCAAGGCTCGCCGAGTTCTTCCAGCGCAACAAGCATGTGCTGGGCGAGATCGAGAAGGCGCTTTCGACGCTGTTCGAGAAATACGAAATCCGCGCCGAAGTGAAGAGCCGCCAGAAGAAGCCATGGTCGGTATTCCGCAAGATGGAGGCGAAGGCGCTTTCGTTCGAGCAGCTTTCCGACATCTTCGGCTTCCGCGTCGTCGTCGATACGGTGGAGGATTGCTATCTGGCGCTGTGCGCCATCCACACCACCTGGTCGATGGTGCCCGGCCGCTTCAAGGACTACATCTCGACGCCCAAGCAGAACGACTACCGCTCCATCCACACCACCATCGTCGGGCCTTCGCGCCAGCGCGTCGAATTGCAGATACGAACCCATGAGATGGACGGCGTCGCCGAATACGGCGTTGCGGCGCACTCGGTCTACAAGGATCACGGCGGCAAGGAAGCGGCCCAGGCGATCTCCAAGGACACCAACGCTTATGCATGGCTGCGCCGCACCATCGAGCAGTTGGCCGAAGGCGACAATCCGGAAGACTTTCTCGAGAATACCCGGCTGGAACTGTTCCAGGACCAGGTCTTCTGCTTCACCCCGAAGGGCATGCTGATCGCGCTGCCGCGCGGAGCGACGCCGATCGATTTCGCCTATGCGGTGCATACCGAAGTCGGCGATACCTGCGTCGGCGCCCGCATCAACGGGCGCGTTATGCCGCTGATGACTGAACTGAAGAACGGCGACGAGGTCGACATCATCCGTTCCAAGGCGCAGGTGCCGCCGGCGGCGTGGGAATCCATCGTCGTCACCGGCAAGGCGCGCTCGGCCATCCGCCGAGCCACCAAGAACGCCATCCGCAAGCAGTATTCCGGCCTTGGCGCGCGCATACTGGAGCGCGCCTTCCAGCGCGCCGGCAAAACCTATGCCAAGGAAAGCCTGAAGCCTGTCCTGCACAGGCTGGCGCGCAAGGACATCGAGGACGTCCTGGCAGCCGTGGGGCGCGGCGAACTGGCGTCCGGCGATGTCGTGAAGGCGGTGTTCCCCGACTACAAGGACGAGCGCGTCACGCAGGTGCAACCCCGGCAGCGCGAGGAAGGCTGGTCGCGCATCCGTAACGCCGCCGGCATGCTGTTCCAGCTTCCCGGCCGTGCCTCCCGCCGCGACAAGGGCAGCCAGCCCAAGGACGGGGCTGTGCCGATTCGCGGTATCCACAGCGACCTTCCGGTGCATTTCGCGCCGGAAGGGGCGGTGCCTGGCGACCGCATCGTCGGCATCGTCCAGCCCGGCTCCGGCATAACCATCTATCCGATCCAGTCGCCGTCGCTGACCGCTTTCGACGATCAACCAGAGCGCTGGATCGACGTGCGCTGGGACATCGACGAGAACAACAAGGAACGGTTTCCGGCCCGCGTGTCGGTTACCGCCATCAATGCGCCCGGTTCTCTTGCCGATATCGCGCAGGTCGTTGCTTCCAACGATGCCAACATCCATACGCTTTCGATGATACGCACGGCCCCGGACTTCACCGAGATGCTGCTCGACCTCGAAGTGTGGGATCTGAAGCACCTCAACCGGCTGCTGTCGCAGCTCAAGGAAAATTCGAGCGTCAGCGATGCGCGGCGCGTGAACGGATAAATTACCTGAAGGCCATCGATGCAAACTGAAGAAGTATTGGACATTTTCCGCTCCGCAGGCGCGGTGCTGGAAGGGCATTTCATCCTGACGTCCGGCTTGCGAAGCCCGATCTTTCTGCAAAAGGCGCGGGTTTTCATGCATGCTGACAAGACCGAGAAGCTTTGCAGGGCGCTTGCCGGAAAGATACGGGAACAAGTGGCCGGCCGTATCGATTATGTTGTAGGCCCCGCGATCGGCGGCCTGATCCCGGCCTACGAGACCTCGCGCCATCTCGGCGTACCGGCGATCTGGGTGGAGCGCGAGCAGGGCACCTTCCGGCTGCGCCGCTTCGAGATCGAAAAGGGCGCGCGGGTCGTCATCGTCGAGGACATTGTCACCACCGGCCTGTCGATCCGCGAAACCATCGAGTGCCTGCGGCAACTCGGCGCGGAAGTGGTTGCGGCAGCCTGCATCATCGATCGCTCGGCGGGAAAGACCGATGTCGGCGTGCCGTTGATCGCATTGGCTGAATACGAGGTCCCGGCCTATCCGGCGGACAAATTGCCGCCAGAACTTGCCGCTATTGCGCCGGTGAAGCCGGGAAGCCGCAATATTTGATGTTGTTTGCGCAAAAGTTTAGGCGGTAAAGTCGAAAGATGTTGTTCAGGCGAAGGACAGAGGAGAGTTACTGGGAGCGTTTTCGCGTATGGCTGTGGCCGCGCCGCTCTTTTTCTCGCTCCTTGCAGTATTTTTCGAAGCGGATTCTTCGGCTGAGGGCAACACCGCATGCGGTGGCGGCGGGCGTGGCGGCCGGGGTGTTCGCCTCGTTCTTCCCGCTCGGTCTGCATTTTCTCATTGCTGCGGCGGTCTGCTGGCTGATCGCCGGAAACCTTGTCGCCGCACTGCTGGGTGCCGCCGTCGGGGGAAATCCATTGACGGTGCCGATCCTGTGGGGAGCCTCCTGGGAAACGGGAAAGCTGATCCTGCATCGGCACATGTCGTCCCACGGTCCGCCCGCACATCTGGGCACGATGCTGCATGATATGAGCTTCCATCAATTATGGGGACCTGTCCTGAAGCCGCTGGCCATCGGCGCGGTTCCGCTTGGCATTCTTTTTGGCCTTGTCTTCTACGGCA
Source organism: Mesorhizobium sp. (assembly GCA_049647745.1). Taxonomy (GTDB): domain Bacteria; phylum Pseudomonadota; class Alphaproteobacteria; order Rhizobiales; family Rhizobiaceae; genus Mesorhizobium. The sequence continues at coordinate 12,221 of JBARYG010000156.1, read as the reverse complement.
TCACTCGCTGGGGGATGGTGGTCTTCCAGGAACAGCGGCGCAAGCGGATAGCCGAAAAAGCCGCCAGACTGCCTGCGCCTTCAAAAAAGCCCGACAGCATCGGCTCCGCCGCTCGATGATCGTCGGCATAGGCAGCGACCTGATCGATATCCGCCGCGTCGAGAAATCGCTCGAGCGGTATGGCGACCGCTTCATCCAGCGCATCTATACCGAGGTCGAGCAGGTGCGCTCGGAAGGCAGGCGCGCGCGTGCCGCCTCCTACGCCAAGCGCTTCGCCGCCAAGGAAGCCTGCGCCAAGGCGCTCGGCACTGGCATTTCGCAAGGGGTGTTCTGGCGCGATATGGGCGTCGTCAACCTACCCGGCGGCAAGCCGACCATGCAGCTTTCCGGTGGTGCGGCGGCCCGGCTGGAAACGCTTCTGCCGCAGGGCCATCGCGCTTCGATCCACCTCACCATCACCGACGATTTTCCGCTCGCTCAAGCGTTTGTGATCATCGAAGCGGTTTTGGCCGAACAAGCGCCTCAATAGTGGCTTCCGGCTGGCCTCACGGACGTTGCCCTGTGCGTGCCGAGCCCTTATACACCAGCGCATAAATCGAGGACGATATGAGCGTGGCTGATAAATCCCAGAAGAAAACCGGCGGGCTTGGCGAAACCGTCAGCGTCATCGTACAGGCCCTTATCCTTGCGCTGGTGATCCGTACCTTGTTCTTCCAGCCCTTCTCCATACCGTCCGGCTCGATGCGGCCGACGCTGCTTGAAGGCGATTATCTGTTCGTCACCAAATGGGCTTACGGCTATTCGCGCTATTCGCTGCCTTTCTCGCCTGATCTTTTCTCCGGCCGCATCTGGGGCTCGGAGCCTAAGCGCGGCGACGTGGTGGTGTTCAAGTTCCCGCCCAACCCGTCGATCGACTACATCAAGCGCGTCGTCGGCCTGCCCGGCGACAAGATCCAGATGAAGGACGGCCAGCTTTTCATCAACGGCGTCGGCGTGCCGCGCGAAAAGGTCGGCCAGATCGACAATCCCGACGTTACCGAGGTCGATCGCCCTGTCGACGTCTACCGCGAGACGATGCCGAACGGCGTTTCCTACGATACGCTTGACCTCACGCCCAATTCGATCGGTGACAATACGCGCGAATTCGACGTGCCGCCCGGCCATTATTTCATGATGGGCGACAACCGCGACAATTCCAGCGACAGCCGCTTTACGGTGGGCTTCGTTCCGGCCGAAAACCTGGTTGGGCGCGCCAACATCATCTTCTTCTCGATTGCCGGCGGCGCCAGCCCGCTGGAAATCTGGAAATGGCCATCGGAAATGCGCCTTTCGCGCCTGTTCCACTTCATCGACTGATGGGCCTGAACCGGCCCACGGGCGACGCGTTGGCAAAGGCCATGGCGGGCAAGACGGGCTACGCCTTCAACGACCGGCGCCTGCTTGAAACGGCGCTCACCCATTCAAGCGCCGTCAAGGCGGTCACCAACAATGAGCGCCTCGAATTCCTGGGCGACCGCGTGCTCGGGCTGATCGTCGCCGACATGCTGTTTCGCCGCTTTCCGGATGCGCGCGAAGGCGAGATCGCCCCGCGCTTCAACGCGCTGGTCGATGCCCGTACCTGTGCCGAGATAGGCACGGAGTTGCAATTGGCGGATTTCGTGCGGGCTGACGCCGCGCTCAAGGCGCGCACGCGCGGCACGGGCGGAAACTATCTGGCCGATGCGGTCGAGGCGCTGATCGCCGCGATCTACATCGACGGCGGCATCGATGCGGCGCGCGCCTTTGTCTGGCGCTACTGGGAGCCGCGCCTGAGTATGGTCGTGGTGAAACCGGTGAACCCAAAATCCGAATTGCAGGAATGGGCCGCCAAAGACAGCGATGCGCGGCCCGAATATACCATCGAGAAGCGCGAAGGTCCTGACCACCAGCCGGTCTTTACCGTGTCGGTGCGGGTTGCTGGTTTTGCGCCGTCGCTCGGCGCCGGAGGCTCACGCCGGGCCGCCGAGGAAGCGGCCGCCACCGCCTTCTTGAAGCGCGAGGGCGTCTGGTCGGACGAGGGGAATGGTTGACATGGCTGCCGACAAAACGCCTTCCCCAGACAACACCCCCGCGACGCGCTCCGGCTTCGTCGCCCTGATCGGCGCGCCCAATGCAGGAAAGTCGACGCTGCTCAATCAGCTTGTCGGAGCCAAAGTCTCGATCGTTACCCACAAGGTACAGACAACGCGTGCTTTGGTGCGCGGCATCGCCACCCATGACAACGCGCAGATCGTCTTCGTCGATACGCCCGGCATCTTTAAGCCGAAGCGGCGGCTGGACACGGCTATGGTCACCACCGCCTGGGGCGGCGCCAAAGATGCCGACATGGTGCTTGTGCTGATCGATGCCGAGCGCGGCATTCGCGGCGACGCCGATGCCATTCTCGAGCGACTGAAAGACGTGCGCCAGCCGATGGCGCTGGTGCTGAACAAGATCGACCGGGTCAAGCATGAGGCACTGTTCGCGCTGGCCAAGGACGCCAACGATCGGGTGCCGTTCCAGCGCACCTTCATGGTGTCGGCGTTGACCGGTTCCGGCTGCAGGGATCTTCTCGACTATCTGGCCGAGACGCTGCCCGCCGGCCCCTGGTACTATCCGGAAGACCAGATTTCCGATTTGCCGATGCGCCAGCTTGCAGCCGAGATCACGCGCGAAAAGCTGTATCTCAGGCTGCACCAGGAATTGCCTTATTCCTCCCATGTCGAGACCGAGAAGTGGGAAGAAAAGAAGGACGGCTCGGTGCGTATCGAACAAGTCATCTATGTCGAGCGCGATAGCCAGAAAAAGATCGTGCTCGGCCACAAGGGCGAGACGATCCGTGCCATCGGCCAGGCCGCGCGCATGGAGATCGCCGGCATCCTCGACCAGAAGGTACACCTGTTCCTGTTCGTGAAGGTGCGCGAGAACTGGGGCGACGATCCCGAGCGTTACCGCGAGATGGGCCTCGAATTCCCCCACTGATACCCGTCAGTCTCCGCTACGGATGACTGTGCCGGATTGGGCACAGTCATCCGCCGCGTTTTCGGGTGCGAGTTTATCGCGCGCCATGTCGTCCAACTGTCATCTGCCGTCCCTATAGGCGAGGGCATCCCCGATGGCCGGAGCCGCTGCCGGACGACGGGGAACCCGTTCGCATGAACGGCCTCGACATGATCGAGGCAAGGCGGTGGGCATCCTTTTTCGGCGGTGGTCAAAAGGTCTGTACCGAGACCCCGAGGCCAGGACTACGAACCCTGTAAACATTTGACTGGAGAGGTCAGGAAATGAACATAAAGAGCCTTCTTCTTGGCTCCGCAGCGGCGCTCGTCGCTGCTTCGGGCGCGCGCGCCGCTGACGCGGTCGTCGTCGCCGAACCGGAACCCGCCGAATATGTGCGCATCTGCGACGTATACGGTGCCGGTTACTTTTATATCCCCGGCACGGAAACCTGCCTGCGCGTCGGTGGCTATATCCGCCTCGATGTAAGCGCCGGCGATGGCGGCCGGGTCCTCGACGGCCGCTCGACCGTCGATGTGCGCGACGGCAGCGTGCAGGACACCTGGAAGACCAACACGCGTTTCGCGTTCAGGACCTGGACGGGCCAGGAAACCGAACTCGGCACGTTGAAAACCTATACCGAGACCCGGTTCAACTTCGCCAATGGGGGTCCCACCGGCACGACGCTGAATTTCGCCTGGGTGCAACTCGGCGGCCTGCGTCTCGGCAAGGACGAATCGGCCTACGACACCTTCATCGGCTACGCCGGCAACGTCGTTCAGGACACCATTATCCCTTACGGCATCAAGGACACCAACCTTATCAGCTATTATTTCGACGCCGGAAACGGCTTCACCGCCATGGCCTCGTTGGAACAGGGGTCGGGTATCGACACGCTGGACAGCTATGCGCCGCACGTGGTGCTCGGCGCCAAGTACAAGCAGGGCGCCTTTGCCCTGACCGGCGTCGGCGCCTATAACAGTGTCTGGGAAGAGTGGGCCGGCAAGCTTCGCCTCGACGTCAAGGCATCCAGTGACCTCAGCCTTTTCGTGATGGGCGGCTACGGCACCGACGACCACGCCGCCACCAGCTTCTACAAGCCGTGGACCGGCAATTTCGCGGTCTGGGGCGGCGGCACCTACACGATCAACGATAAGACCGCGTTCAACGCCCAGGTTTCCTATACCGACGCCAAGGATTTCGCGGTGGCGGCCAATATCGCCTACTCGCCGGTCCCCGGTTTTACCGTGACACCTGAAATCAACTATTTCGACAACTTCGACAAGTCCAGCTCGGACGCGATCGGCGGCATCGTCCGCTTCCAGCGCTCTTTCTGACCGGAGCTGATCCGTCCGCTACGGCCCGCGGCTTGTGCTGCGGGCCGTTCTTGATTTCGCCGCGGAAGCGGTGAAAGGTCGCCCCATGGAATGGCGCGACGAGGGAATCATTCTGGGGCTGCGCAGGCATGGCGAGACAAGCGCCATCCTCGAGGTGATGACGCGCGCCCATGGCAGGCATATGGGCCTGGTGCGCGGCGGCCGTTCGCGCAAGTTGCAGCCGGTGCTGCAGCCGGGCAACCGGGTCGATCTCCTGTGGCGCGCGCGCCTTGACGAGCATCTCGGCACGTTCCAGGCGGAAGCCCTGGAGATGAACGCCGCGCGGCTGATGGACAGTGCGGTTGCCGTCTACGGGTTGCAGGTGATGGCCGCGCATCTCAGGCTTCTGCCGGAGCGCGACGCGCATGCCGCTCTCTATGAGACGCTCGGCGTCATGATCGCGCATCTCGACGATGCCGAGGCGGCCGGCGAGCTGGTGGCGCGCTTCGAACTTCTGGTCCTCGATGAACTGGGCTTCGGCCTCGATCTTTCCGAATGTGCGGCGACCGGCGCGAGGCACGACCTGATCTACGTTTCACCGAAATCGGGCAGGGCGGTATCGCGCGAGGCAGGCGCCCCCTGGCGCGACAAGATGCTGGCGCTGCCCGCCTTCCTGCGGCGCGGCTCCGGCCTGCACGCCGACCCGGCGACCATCGAGGACGCTTTTCGCCTGACCGGTTTTTTCCTCACACGCCATGTCTACGAACCGCGCGGCATAGGCGAGCCTGATGCGCGCGCCGGCTTTCTCGCTGCGCTGCGCAGGCATTACGCCCGACAGGCGACTACCGAGGATATCGTTGCATGAGCGAAGTGGAACTTTATCCCGGTCGGGTCTCGGCTTTGGGGCTCGGTACGATTCCGCACGGCGATGTCATGAAGTTCACCGGGCTGGAACTGCTCCAGCGCCTTGTCGACGGCAAATATCCTGCGCCGCCGATGGCCGCTACCCTCAGTTTCACCCTGACCGAGGTTTCGCAAGGGCGGGTGGTCTTTCACGCGATGCCTGGCAAGAACCATCTCAATCCGCTGGGCGGCGTCCATGGCGGCTGGGCGGCGGCGGTTCTCGATTCGGCGCTTGGCTGTGCGGTGCAGACGTTGCTGGCCAAGGGCGAGGCCTATTCGACGGCGGAATTCAAGGTGAATCTGACCCGGCCGATCACGCCGGATACCGGCGAGGTCGTGTGCGAGGGGAAGGTGATTCACAAGGGCCGCACGCTGGCCCTTTCGGAGGCGACGCTGAAGGACGGCGACGGCAAGCTGCTGGCCTTCGGCACCGAAACATGCTCGATCTTTTCGGTCGCCCGACTGGCGGCGCGTTGAATTTTGAAGACTGACGGCACGGACCGAGGGAGCCGCCATGTTTGAGATCAGCATTCTTGCGATCGTCGTTTTGTTCGTCATGGCCGTGCGCCAGCACAAGCGGCTGAAGCGCGTCGAGCAGGAACTGGCCGCGTTGCGCGGCACCCTTGCAGGGGACGTGCCTGTTGCGGAAGCGGTGGCCGGCGAAGCGGCTGTTAAGACGCCCGCCGCACTCCCGGTGGCGGAAGATCATTCTGCCTCGGCGCAGGAAGACGCAGGCGAGACGGCCGACGGGCCGGCTGTCGAAGTTCCAGGCCCCTGGGCGATCGCCCGCGATGCCGAGGAACCCGCCGCCAAGGAGCCGCCGGTTGACGCCGCGCGGAAGAAAGAACCGGATATCGAAACGGCGCTCGGCACCCGCTGGGCGGTCTGGGTCGGCGGCGTGGCGCTGGCGCTCGGCGGCCTGTTCCTCATCCGCTACACCATCGAATCCGGCATTTTCGGGCCGGGCGCGCGCCTCGCCATGGCTGGGCTGTTCGGGCTCGTGCTTGCCGGCAGCGGCGAGTTCATTCGCCGGACCGGCTACAAAATGCCGGTGCAGGGCGCGTCCGGCGCCTATATCCCGGCGATCCTGACGGCCGCCGGCGCTTTCATCCTGTTCGGCACCGTTTACGCTGCGCATGGCATCTACGGTTTCATCGGCCCGGCGCTCGCCTTTACCCTGATGGGCGTGATCGGCGTGGCGACCATTGCAGCGGCGCTCGTCCATGGCCAGGCGCTGGCGGGCGTCGGCCTGCTCGGCTCGCTGGCAACGCCGCTGCTGGTTGCCTCGCAGGCGCCCAACCCCTGGGCGCTGTTCGGCTACCTCGCCATCGTGCTGGCCGCGACCGCCGCCATCGCGCGCATCCGCGACTGGAAATGGCTGGCGGCCGCTGCCTTTGCCGGCACCGGCCTGTGGACTGTGCTCTATATGGTCACCGCTGCGGATGCCGATATCCCGGTCGTCCTGTTCATCGATGCGGCAACGCTGCTGGTGCTGGCGCTGCTTTGGCTTCGCGGCGACGAGGTCGGGCAGGGCAGGGTTTTCGACTGGCCTTCGGTAGCGCCTGCGGTTTTCGTCGCCTATTCGGCTTTTGTCCTGTTCATCCACCCGACCTACGCACAGGCTGGCGGCGCATGGCCGGCGGCGCTGGTGCTCGCCGCTTTGCTGGTCACCGCCCTTTTCCGGCAGCGCGCCCTGCCGCTGCTCCATGCCGCGGGCGCCGTTTCCGTCGTCGTCTACCTGCTCGCGATGCCGTTCGCGTCGATTTCTTTCGATTTCACCGAATTCCAACGCGGCTTCGAAGGTATCCAGGCCGTCACCGCCAACGCGCCGATGGGGCGCATCGGCACGGTTCTGGGCATGCTGTTCATGGCCGCCGGCTTCTGGGCGGCACGCCGCTTCGCCGCGGCGGCCGTGGTCCGCTCGGCATCGTGGGCCGCATGGGCCGTCATCGTGCCGCTGGTCGTGCTGCTTTCGACGTGGGTGGATTTCGGCAATCTCGACCGCGACTTCTTCTACGCGGCGATCGCGGCCGCGCTGGTCGTTGTTTTTTCGGCCGGCGGTGAATGGATTGCGCGTGCGGAGGAACCGCCGCTTGCAGGTAGGGCGGCCGTGTCGTTTGCGCTGGGCGGCGCTGGTATTGCCGCGCTCGTCATGCTGCACATGGCCTTCGGCTCGGGCCTGACCACCGTTCTCGCCGGTGCCGTGGCGATCGTTCCGGCGCTGGCGACTCGCTGGCGCTCCTATCCGGTCCTTGGCTGGCTTTCGGTCGGCGTGGTCATTGCCGTGCTGGGCCGCGTCGCCTTCGACCCGACCATTGTCGGCGCTGAATTCCTGTCGACCACGCCGGTCTTCAACTGGCTGCTGCCGGGCTATGGCGTTCCCGCGATCGCCTTCGGCTTTGCCGCCTGGCAACTGGCGCGCACTACGGCCGGCCGCCCGCGCCTAGTCATGGAAGCCGGAGCGGCGATCTTCGCACTGCTGACGGTGGCCATGCTGGTGCGCCACGCCATGCATGGCGGCATCATCGACGAAGGGGCAACGACGCTCGCCGAACAGGCGATCTACACGCTGATCGCGCTTGGCTTTGGCGCGATCCTGATCGGCATCGACATGCGCTCGCCAAGCTCGGTGCTGCGCTATGGTTCGCTCGCCATCGGCGTGGTGTCGGTGCTGTTTATCGTCGGCCAGCATTTCGTGGCGCTCAACCCGCTGTTCACCGACGAATCGACCGGCCGCATTCCGGTGTTCAACCTGCTGCTGCTCGCTTATCTGCTGCCGGCCATTGCCGCTGGCGCGCTTGCGCTTTACGCACGCGGAAAACGACCGAAATGGTATTCCCAGATGCTGGCGCTGGTCGCCGCACTTCTCGTCTTCGCCTATGCCACGCTGTCGGTGCGCCGCCTGTTCAAAGGCGAGTATATCGGGCTCTGGAGCGGGCTTGGCCAATGGGAGACCTATTCCTATTCGGCGCTGTGGCTGGTCATGGGCGTCGTGCTGTTGACGCTCGGCGTATGGCAGAAATCGCAGGCGCTGCGCATCGCTTCGGCGGCGCTGATTTCGGTGGCGGTGCTGAAGGTCTTCGTGTTCGACATGTCGGAGCTGGAAGGTGTCCTGCGCGCGCTCTCCTTCATCGGCCTGGGCGCTGTTCTGATCGGCATCGGCCTGTTTTACCAGCGCCTGCTGACCCGTGCCGCGAAGGTGGAAAGGCCGGCTGGATGAGGTGGCCGGACAGTCACAATTCGGCCCGAATCGAGGAGCGATAGCGCTTGACGGACGTTGGCATTCCCGTCAACGTGCCGGACATTCGATGCGGCCATCTGCGCCGCTCCGCCGAGGTTTTTCAAGACCCTCATGCCTGTCGAGATTCGCAAGGCCCGCGTGTCTGACGTCGATGCTCTGGCAGCGCTCGAAAACGCCGTTTTTGCCAGCGATCGCATTTCCCGCCGATCCTTCCGCCTGCTGATCGAGCGCGAAACGGCGCAAACGTTGGTCGCGACAAGCGAGAGCCGCATCGCCGGCTATGCCATCGTCCTGTTCCGCAAGGGCAGCGGTGTTGCCCGCCTATATTCGCTCGCCACCGGCCCTGATTTTTCGGGGCAGGGCATCGGCCGCTCGCTGCTCGAAGCTTCGGAAGAAGCGGCCTTCGAACACGGCCGCATGCTGCTTAGGCTGGAAGTGCGCGAAGACAATCTCCGCGCCATCCGCATCTATGAAGAAGGCCTCTACCGCAGGATCGGCCGCGAACCCGACTATTACGAGGACGGGCAGGCGGCGCTGCGTTATGAAAAGACGCTGCGCGGCGATGCCCCGCTGGCCACCAAAGTGCCGTTCTACGAGCAGACCAGCGATTTCACCTGCGGTCCCTGCTGCCTGATGATGGCGATGGCCAATTTCGATCAGAACTTCGTGCCCGATCCGGTCATGGAAATCCGGTTGTGGCGCGAATCGACCACCGTCTTCATGTTGTCCGGCCCTGGCGGATGCGAGCCGTTCGGGCTCGCCGTCTCTGCGCATGAAAGCGGGCTGTCGGCGGAAGTGTTCGTTTCCTTCTACGGCGCGCTGTTTTTGCAATCGGTGCGCAGCGCCGAAAAGCGAAGGGTGATGGAACTGGCGCAGGTCGATTTTCGCCGCCGCGCGGAACGATACGGCATCCCGGTGAATTACCGTGCGTTCTCCATCGACGATATCCGCGCGGCCCTTGCCGGCGGACAATTGGTCATGGTGCTGATCAGCGGGTTTCTCATGTTCGGCAAGAAAGTTCCCCACTGGGTATTGGCTATCGGCGACGACGGCGATCACATCCTCATCCACGATCCCTGGGTCGAGGATGAGAAGCAGGAAACCGCATCGGACGCCGCCAACATTCCCGTTCCCTACAATATCTTCATGAACATGGCGCAGTTTGGCCGCGACGGGTTGCGCGCGGCGGTCATGCTTGGAAGACGGGGCATACCCGGAAAGCGCGGCAGACAATGACCTGGGTCATCCTTACCGGCCGGCAAAGCGATCTCGACCAGGCATCGACCCCGCACAAGGTCATCACCAACCGCGATTATCTCGCCCATCCGGCGTTGTTTCGCGGGCAGCGGCCGAAGATCATCAACCTGTCCAACCATTACGGCTACCAGACGCGTGGCTATTATGCCTCGCTGCTGGCCGGTTCACGCGGCCATCGGGTCATCCCGACGGTCGAGACGATGATCGACCTGTCGGAGCGAAAACTTTACGAGCACGCACTGCCGGAACTGGAACTGGCGCTGAACAAATGCCGCAAGGATCTTGGCGGCGCGTTCCCCGCGAAAATCTGCGTTTTCTTTGGCATCGGCCCCTCGAAGGCCTGGGACCGGTTCGCCCGGCTTCTGTTCGACTGGTTCCGTGCTCCCGCACTGGAAGTGCATATCAGGGACGATGCCGAATGGGCCTGCATCCGCAAGATCGGCTTTCATCCGCTGGCGCGGATGACGGGCGAGGAGGAGGAACATTTCCTCCAGTGCCTCGAAATTTATACCAACCGCGAATGGCGCGACACCAAGGGCCGCACGGCGGCGCGCTATACGTTCGCCACACTGGTGGACCCCACGGAAGAACTGCCGCCCTCGGAAATCTCGTCGCTGCGCCACTGGGCCAGGATCGCCGAGAAGATGGGCGTCGAGGTCGAGCCGATCACCAAGAAGGATCTGGCCAAACTCGCCAATTACGACGCCTTGTTCATCCGCGAGACGACATCGATCTCCAACCATACTTATCGCTTTGCGCGCCGCGCCCAGCAGGAGGGCATGCCGGTGATCGACGATCCGCTGTCGATGATCCGCTGCACCAATAAGGTCTATCTCAACGAATTGATGGCCTTCAACAAGGTGCCGGTGCCGCCGACGGTGATGATCGCGGGGGCTTCGGATTTCGAGGTGGCGGCGCAGACGTTGGGCTTCCCGCTGGTGCTGAAAATCCCGGATTCCTCGTTCTCGCGCGGCGTCAAGAAATGCGCGAACGTTGAGGAGTTGAAGACGCTGGCGAGCGCATGGCTGGAGGATTCCGACCTGCTGATCGCCCAAAAATACATCCCGACCGACTACGACTGGCGCATTGGCGTTCTGGGCGGCCAACCGCTGTTTGCGGTTCACTATCTGATGGCGAAAAAGCATTGGCAGATCGTCAACCACAAGGCCAGCGGCAAGCCGGATCAGGGCGGGTTCAGGAGCTTTACCCTGAAGGACGCGCCTGCCCATGTGGTCGAAACGGCGGTCAGGGCGGCACGTTGCATCGGCGACGGGCTCTACGGCGTGGATTTGAAGGAAACCAGCGACGGCGTGTTCGTCATCGAGGTCAACGACAATCCCAACGTCGACCATGGCTGCGAGGATTCGGGCGAGAAAGACGAAGTCTGGAAGCGCCTGACGCAATGGTTCATCGACAGGCTGGAGCGGCCGGGGCGCTGATTTTTCGCGCCTGGAATGTTGTTGGGGAAGCGATGGCATTGGAACTCTACGCGCATCCGTTTTCGTCCTACTGCCAGAAGGCGCTGGTGGCTTTGTATGAGAACGGCACGCCCTTCACCTATCGCACCCTCGGCCCTGAAGATCCCGACGCGATGTCGGAACTGGAGACGCGCTGGCCTATGAAGCGGTTTCCGATGCTGATCGATTCCGGCCGTTCCGTGCATGAGGCGACCATCATCATCGAATATCTGGATGCCGCGTATCCCGGCCCGGTCCGACTTATTCCGGACGATCCCGCTGAAGCCGTCGAAGTGCGCTTCATGGACCGCTTTTTCGACAATTATATCTCGACGCCGCAGCAGGCGGTCGTCTTCAACGCCTTGCGCAAGCCGGGCGAGCGGGACGCAAAAGGGGTTGCCGATGCGCATGCGGCGTTCGAAACGGCCTATGGCTGGCTGGACCGGCGCATGGCGAACCGCAAATGGGCGGCCGGCGACAAGTTCAGCATGGCCGATTGCGCGGCCGCGCCGTCGCTTTTCTACGCCGACTGGACGCATCCGATATCGGATGCGTTTCCGACTGTGCGCGCCTATCGGGCGCGGCTCAACGCGCGGCCCTCCTGTGCCCGCGCCATCGAAGAGGCACGGCCCTATCGGCCGCTTTTTCCGCTGGGCGCTCCCGACCGCGATTGAAGTTGCCGGTTCGAGTTTCCCGGCCGCTTTCACTTGATGCTGATGTCGGTCATCTGCCAACTGCCGGCGTCGTCGTCGAGAAGCTTGAGATCCACCACATATTTTGACCGGATCTGCGCGCCGAAGCCGTTCTGCGCATCCACCCAGCCGATGACCCGGAAAGCGCAGCCGGGCCGCGTCGAGATCGCCACCTGATCGTCGGTAATCCACGGGAACTCGGCGGTGGAGGGCGCCTTGAGATTGCGCTTCACGAACTCCTGCGACATGACGAAGGCGGTCGTGGTGTCGCTGCACTTCTTGGCGAGCGCGGCAGCCTTCTTGGTAGCCGCCTTGGCCTTGCTTTCGGCTTCGCGCTCTT
>JBARYG010000155.1:0-10870 GCA_049647745.1 Mesorhizobium sp. | reverse complement strand
GCGCCGATTCGGCGCAATAAAGGTTGCCTTCCCCGACCGCTGGGGTTGGTATGCCGGATATAGAGAAGTTTCTGGAATAGTTCTAGACACATAGTTGCCATTTTTACTTTCGTGCGCCCGCAAGGGTGCCCGATTTCAGGCCAAGGGGAATTCATGCGGCTGATCGCCGGGAATTTGAGCGGCGAGCGCGGCGGCGAGACCGTGTTCTCCAATGTCGGCTTTTCACTGGAAGACGGGCAGGCACTCGTCGTCACCGGCCCGAACGGCTCCGGAAAGTCGACGCTTCTGCGCATCGTCGCAGGCCTCCTGCCTGCGGCTGCGGGCAGGATAGCCCTTGAGGGCGGCGGCGAGGCCTTTCCCTCGATCGCCTCGGCCTGCCACTACCTCGGTCACCAGAATGCGATGAAGCCGACGCTGAGCATCGACGAAAACCTGAGCTTCTGGCGCGATTTTTGCGGAAAGACGCGGTTGGATATCGAGGAAGCCCTGGAAGCTGTCGGCCTTGTCGGCATCGGCCATCTGCCCTTCGGCTATCTCTCGACCGGCCAGCGGCGCAGGGCCGCCATCGCCCGGCTCCTGGTGTCATACCGCCCGCTCTGGCTTCTGGACGAGCCGACCGCCGGGCTGGACAAAGCGTCCGAACAGCGCTTTTCCGCGCTGATGAGCGCACACTGCCGCGACGGCGGCATCATCATCGCCGCCACCCACCTGCCGCTGGGCATCGAAGCACAGGAACTGAAGATGGGGGCGGCCACGGATGCATGAACCGCGCCCCCGTCGGGGATACGCTGCCCGATGCTAGCCCTCTTCGTCCGCGACCTGAAACTTTCGGTCCGTGCCGGCGGCGGGGCGCTGACCGGCGTCATCTTCTTCCTCGCGGTCATCGTCACCATCCCCTTCGGCGTTGGACCGGACCTCAACCTGCTGGCCCGCATCGGGCCTGCTATTCTCTGGGTGGGAGCGCTGCTGGCCTGCCTGCTCGGCCTCGACCGCCTGTTCCAGTCGGAGCGCGAGGACGGCTCGCTCGACCTTTTGGTGCTGGCGCGCGATCGCCACATGCTGACGCTGAGCGTGCTGGTGAAATGCCTGGCGCACTGGACAGCGAGCGTCCTGCCACTGGTCATCGCGGCCCCCTTGCTCGGCCTGTTCATGAACATGGAACCGATCGGCATCGGCGCCACCGCCCTGACACTGCTGGTCGGAACACCAGCCATAACCTTCATCGGCGCCGTCGGTGCGGCCGTGGCCGTCGCCCTGCCGCGCGGCGGCCTGCTCATCTCGGTTCTGGTACTGCCGCTGACCATTCCGGTGCTGATCTTCGGCGTCTCCGCCAGCTATGGCGCGGTCAACGATCCCGACCCGTTTCTGCCGCCCTTCCTCATTCTTGCCGCGCTGACGCTGTTCTTTGCGGTGATCGGGCCGCTGGCGGCAGCCCTCGCATTGCGCAACGGCACGGATTGACCGGCTTTACCGATCACGTTCCGTTCAGCCGTGCCTCTGCGGCACGGCGGCCGATTGCACCGGCAACGCCCCGACGCTAAGGGAAAGCATGAGCTACCTGAACTTCACGTCGCGTCCGAATGCGGACATTGCCCCTGCAAGGCGGCTTGCATGAACGCGCACGCGCTTTACGTGACGGCCGCCTATGCCATCACCGCCGTGGTGCTTGCCGGACTGGTCGGCTGGGTGCTGCTCGACCAACGCGCCCGCAGGCGCGAACTGGCCGAGCTTGAGGCAGCCGGCATACGCCGCCGCTCCGACAAGGCGGGAGCGCGCAAGCCGTGAGCATCGAACCGGACATTGCAGCCAAGCCAAGACGCCGCCTGTTCGTGCTGTTGCCGCTGCTGATTTTTCTGGGATTGGCCGGCGTGTTCCTGTCGCAACTGCTATCAGGCGAGGACAGTTCGGAAGTGCCTTCGGCGCTCATCGGGTTGCCGGCGCCTGCAACGCATCTTCCGCCGCTGGAAGGCACCGACCTGCCCGGCCTCGACTCGCAGGCGTTCGCCGGCAAGGTGACGCTGCTCAACGTGTTCGCGTCATGGTGTGCGCCGTGCCGCGAGGAGCACCCGGTGCTGCTGGCGCTGTCAAAGGACAAGCGCTACGTCACGGCGGCGTTGAACTATAAGGACAAGCCGGAGAATGCGCGGCGCTTCCTCGGCGACCTCGGCAATCCGTTCGCCGCGATCGGGGTCGACGTGGCGGGCCGCACGGCGATAGACTGGGGCGTCTATGGCGTGCCGGAGACCTTCGTCATCGGCAAGGACGGCAAGATCGACTATAAGCATGTCGGGCCGCTGACGCCGGAATCGGCGCAAACGCTGCTGCTTCCCGAAATCGAAAAAGCATTGGCCAAGCCGAACTAACCTGCGGTCAATCCGGCCGGCCACTCTCCATTCAAGCTGTTGGAAAACCCGTCAGCCGAAGATTTCCTTGCGGGCGTGATACAGCATTTCCGAGCGGTTGCCGTTCATGTCGGCAAGATCGCGGTCGGTCAGGCCGTTGATTTCGCCGACGAGCTGGTTGTAGCGCTTGCGCTTGGCAAGATGGGCGCGAGCGTCCTTGATCAGGCTGTTGAAGATCATGGCGGTTCCTTTCTGCGCCGCGAGCGGCACGATTGTTCCTCCCAGATCACTTACGCAGCATGACATAGGAAGAGTGCAGCGCAAAAGGAATATGCTGCAACGCAGCATTGCACCGGATGCATGGCGCGTTAACGGCCGTTTACGAATGAGCGGAAGTCGGTCAGGCACTCTCGCATCAGCACGATATTGACCGGTTCCGCGAGTACCGCCTTCACCTGCTGGGGACTCTTGCCAAGCAGGGCGATCTCCAGTTCCGGTCCCGGATGCAGCGAAAACGACATCGTGCGCATGATCTCCCTCAGCGCCGGGCGGCAAGCCAGCGAGCGCGACGAGGCGTGGACGAGCATCGCGGGCTTATCGACGGCAGCGTCGCGCGACACCAGCCAGTCGAGCGCATTCTTCAGGCCGCCCGGCACCCCATGCGCATATTCAGGGCAGGCCACGATCACGCCATCCGAGCGGGTAACGGCCTCGATGAGGCTTGCCGCTTCCACTGGCGTACGCGCGCCTTCGTCATCGGGATTGAAGATCGGCAACCGGCCAAGCCCGTCATAGATGGCGACATGGAAACCGGGCAACGCCACCCCTGCAAGCGCCTCGATCAAAGCGGAATTGGTCGAAGCAGCCCGCAGGCTGCCTGAAATGGCAAGGATGTTCAGCAAGCGCGATCATTCCGGTCGGGTGAGTCGCGGTTCAATCTACCATAATCGCCGCACCGATACCGCGAGCGCCAGCCTACTTGCTGGTCTTGCCGCCCTCTTCGCTCTTGTTTTCAAGCGAGTGGCGCATGATCAGCGGCATCTGGCTGATGGTGAACAGGATGGTGATCGGCATCGTCGCCCACACCTTGAAGGCGACCCAGAAGTCGGTCGAGAAATTGCGCCACACCACTTCATTGAGGATCGCCAGGAAGAAGAAGAACAGGCCCCAGCGAAAGGTGAGTTTTTTCCATCCCTCGGCGTCCAGGCTGAAGGCGGAATTGAACACGTAGCCGAGCAGCGACTTGCCGAACAAAAGCCCGCCGAGCAGCACTCCGCCAAACAGCGTGTTGACGATGGTGGGCTTCATCTTGATGAAGACGTCGTCCTGAAGATAGAGCGTCAGCGCGCCGAAGATGAAAACGACGATGCCCGACACCAGTGGCATAATCGGCAAGGTGCGGGTCAACAGCCACGATGCGGCAAGCGCGATTGCCGTTGCCGCCATGAACAGACCGGTGGCGATGAAGATCGGCCCGCCGAGTTCGGCCAGCGCCGGGAATTTTTGCGCAAGCCACGCGCCACGCGTATTGGCGAAGAAGAACACCATCAAAGGCCCGAGTTCCAGCACCAGCTTGAGGATCGGGTTGACGCTTTCCTTCTTGTCCTTCCGCGGGTCTTCGGAAGGGTCGCGTTCGAGGATGGGTGTCATGCTCATGCGACTCCTGCGATTGCCCGGGCGAACTCGCTGGCGGAAAAGGGTTCCAGGTCATCCACCTGCTCACCGACGCCGATGAAATAGACCGGCAATTTGTGCTTGGCCGCGATGGCAACGAGGATGCCGCCGCGCGCCGTGCCGTCCAGCTTGGTCATCACCAGCCCGTTGACGCCAGCGACGTTGCGGAAGATTTCGACCTGGTTCAGCGCGTTCTGGCCGGTGGTGGCGTCCACCGTCTGCAGCACCGTATGCGGTGCATCGGGATCGAGCTTGCCCAGCACGCGCACGATCTTTTCCAGTTCCGCCATCAGTTCGGTCTTGTTTTGCAGGCGTCCGGCGGTGTCGATGATAAGCACGTCGGAGCCTGCCTCCTTCGCCCGCTCGAAAGCGTCATAGGCGAGACCCGCCGCGTCCGCGCCCAGCTTGGTTGCGATGACCGGCGAGTTGGTGCGCTCGCCCCATATCTTCAACTGCTCGATGGCAGCGGCGCGAAAGGTGTCGCCGGCCGCCAGCATCACCGAAAGCCCGCCTTCGGTCAGTTTCGCCGCCAGCTTGCCGATGGTGGTTGTTTTTCCCGTGCCGTTGACGCCCACGACCAGCACGACATGCGGCTTGTGCGACAGGTCGAGTTCCAGCGGCATCGCCACCGGCCCCAGCACCTTCTCGACCTCGGATGCCATGATGGCGCGCACGTCACCGTCGGACACTTCCTTGCCATAGCGGCTGGCAGCCAGGGCGTCGGTGACGCGCAGCGCCGTCTCGACGCCGAGATCGGCGCGGATCAGCACGTCTTCGAGATCCTGCAGCGTGTCTTCGTCCAGCTTCCTGCGGGTGAAGACGCCGGCAATGTTGCCCGACAGTTCCTTCGAAGACCGCGCCAGCCCGTCGCGCATGCGCTGGAACCACGAACGCCGTGGCGCGGCCGGTTCCGGCGACGGCTGCGGCTCGGCCTTCTGCTCGACCTTTTTGGCGACCGTGACCTTGCCGGGCTTCGGCAAGAGTGGCTCGACCACTTTTTCAGGTTCAGCCGACCGCGCTTCGGCCGGTGGCTGCGGAATTTCAGCGGGTTGAGGTGGGCTTGGCACCTCGATCAGTTCCGGCTCGACCGGAACCGGTTCAGGGGCCGGAACCTCTTGCGGAGCAGGCGTTTCGGGCGCTTGGGGCGAAGGGCTCGCCGGCACTTCCTGAGGTGCCGGAACAGGCTGTTCCTCGGGCCCCGGCCGTTCCGGGCGCGGTTCTTCCGGGATTTCCACGGGGGCAGGTTGCGGCTGCTCTTCCGGCGCAGGCTCCACCGGCGGGGCGGGCTCGGGAGCGGGCTGCTCCTCGGGCTCCGGCCTAGCCGGCTCCGGCACTTCGGGGACTTCCTGCGGTGTCGGTGCCGGCTGCGGTTCGGCGGGAGCCGATGCCGGAACAGGTTCTTCGGCGGGACCAGGCTCTTGTGCGATCTCGGCCGGCGTTTCCGGCACGCTCTCGGCCGGGGCCACGTCCTCGCGCCGCAAAAATGCCGGCGCGGCCTGTTCGGCCGCCGGCTTCAGCTCTTCCAGCGCATCGAGATTAAGCGGTGGCAGTAGTTCGGCTTCTGCCGGGCGCTCCTCGACCACTTCCTTCCGGCCGAAGGAAAAGACTTTCTTGATGAAACCAAACGCCATGCGGATTTTCTTCTCAGGCCGCCTGCGCGGCAAGCGGGCTTGCTGTGAGCCGCGCACCGTCATGCCCGCTAACGACCGCCTCGACGATCTGTCCCGGCGATCCGGCATCGATGGCGGCCATCGTAAAGCCCTCGGTTCGGCCAAGCCCCTCGCGTTCGATCAAGATCGATTGATGCGTGCCGGCCAGTGAATCGAGATGCCGGCGGTAGGCGATATCGCCTGCCGCCCGAAGCCGCGCGGCTCGGCTCTTGACGACCTCGCGCCGAACCTGCGGCATGCGCGCCGCCGGCGTGCCTTCGCGCGGCGAAAACGGAAAAACGTGCAGGTGCGTCAGCCCGCATTCCTCGACAATGCGGATGGAATTCTCGAACATTTCGTCCGTTTCGGTCGGAAAACCGGCGATAATATCGGCTCCGAAGACGATTTCTGGCCGAATTTTACGGATTTCAGCGCAAAATCGGATGGAATCGTCGCGCAAATGACGCCGTTTCATCCGCTTCAGGATCATGTCGTCACCTGCCTGCAGCGACAGATGCAGGTGTGGCATCAGCCGGCGCTCGCTGGCGATAGCCTCCATGAGATCCTCGTCCACCTCGATGGAATCGATGGAGGAAAGCCTGAGCCGTTTAATGTCCGGCACCTGCTTCAGGATCGTTTTAACGAGCCTGCCGAGCTTGGGCGCGCCCGGCAGGTCGGCGCCGAAGCTGGTCATGTCGACCCCCGTCAGCACCACTTCGGCATAGCCGTTGCCGGCGAGCCGCTTGACCTGCTCGACCACGCCGCCGATCGGCACCGAGCGCGAATTGCCGCGCCCATAGGGGATGATGCAGAAGGTGCAGCGGTGGTCGCAGCCGTTCTGCACCTGCACGAAAGCGCGCGCCCGCCCTTCGATGGCGTCCACCATATGGCTCGCCGTCTCGCGCACCGAAAAGATGTCGTTGACGCGGGCCTTTTCGAAATCATTCACCCCGAAATCCGGCAAAGCGCGGTAATTGTGGCCGTGCAGCTTTTCCTCGTTGCCGAGCACGAGGTCCACCTCGTCCATGGCGGAGAAATCCTGCGGCGCGGTCTGCGCGGCGCAGCCGGTGACGATGATTTTCGCATCGGGATGTTCGCGCCGCGCCTTGCGGATCGATTGTTTCGCCTGCCGCACGGCCTCGCCGGTGACGGCGCAGGTATTGATGATGATGGCTCCGCCCTGCAATTCGCCGAGCCCCGCCGCCTGCGCCTCGCGGCGCATCACTTCCGACTCGTAGGTATTGAGCCGGCAGCCGAAGGTGACGACATCGATGCCCATCAGGCGACGCTCTCGACGTCGCGCGTCCATGCGCCGGTGACCGGGTCGAAGGTGCCGGAAAACTCCCATTCGGCGGCACCCGTCAGCACGACATGATCGTCCTCGCGCCATTCGACATGCAACTCGCCGCCCGGCGCCTGCAAGGTGACGCTGCGGCCGGTGCGCCTGGTCCGCGCGGCGGCAACGACGGAGGCGCAGGCGGCCGATCCGCAGGCTTTGGTGAGCCCCGCACCGCGTTCCCAGGTGCGGATCGTCATCGTCTCGGGCGAAGTCACCTGCGCGATCGTGATGTTGGCGCGCTCGGGAAAGATCGGATGGTTTTCCAGCATCGGCCCGAAGCGGTCCAGTTCGTAGGACCACACGTCGCGGTCCACCCAGAAGATTGCATGCGGATTTCCCATCGAGACAACCGAGGGCGAATGCAGCACCGGCGCGTCGATCGGCCCGATCTGCAATTCGATCATGCGCGTGTCGCGAAACTCCTCGGCGAGCGGAATGTCCTGCCAACCGAAACGCGGCGTACCCATATCCACGGAGATCAGGCCGTCATCATGCTGCCGGGCATTGAGGATGCCGGCAACGGTCTCGAAGGTGAACACCTTCTGGCCGGTCTCGGCGGCCAGCGCTTGCACCACGCAACGCGTGCCGTTGCCGCAGGCCTGCGCGCCGGTACCGTCGGAATTGAGGATATCGATAAAATAACCCGTGCCCGGCGTGCGCGCATCATGGATGGCCATGATCTGGTCGAAGCGTGTCGCGGCATCGGCGTTCAGCGTGACCGCCGCCTGCGCCGTCACGCGATCGGCACGGCCGCGCATATCGGCGACGATGATCTCGTTGCCGATGCCGTTCATCTTGGCGAAGGGGGCCGCGCCTGCCATGGGTTCAAAAAATCTCTTGCCGGTTTGCGCCTATATGGCGGAAACGGCCGGGAATTACCAGTGCAAGTGCCTTACCAGGCGCCGCCGCCGGCCAGGGCGAACAGGACAAGCACGACGGCAACGACGATCAGGACAATGGCGATCAGGAAGGAGGCCAGGCGCGAAGCCGTGCCGGCAACGCCGCGAAACCCCAACGCGCCCGCGACAATGGAGATGATGAGAAGAATGACGATCCATTTTATCATGACGGGCGCTCCCCTCCGGTGAGCCGGAACAACGCCGCAAGCCCGGACGGGTTCCGAGGCCACTGCCAATCCTGTGGCACGATTACAACACCCCGGCACGCAAACCGTATTTTAACCATATGGGGTTGAAATTCCGCCACCTTGCCCATGTTGGTAGGGAATGGATTTATCGAAAAGCGCCTGTCCAGGGTCGCGGAGGTTGGCATGATAATCTCGAAAACCGGTCTGATGACCCTTGCGCTCACCGCGCTTCTGGCGAGCGGGTGTTCGAGCACGCGCTTTTCCTCCATGGATTCCACCCAGCCGGCTCCGCTGCAGGCGGCCCCGTCGGGCCAGGTGACGTCCAACCAGTTGCCGCCGCCCTCCGGGCCGGCCAGCACCGACCCGTCGCAATTCCCAACCGCGCCGCAAAACAGCCAGGTCGCATCGCTGCCGCCGGACGGCTCGGCACCAGCCACGGCCACCGACCTCACTCCTTCCAGCGTCGCCGGTGTCTGGAACGCCAACGTTTCCGGGCAGAGCTGCAAGGTCGCGACCCCTCAGACCAAATTCGGCCAGGGTTATCGCGCTGGCCCGCTGCGCTGCCCCGCTCCGCTGGACGGCGTGAAATCGTGGAATGTCGCCGGCAAGCAATTGACCCTCTATGACATGGATGGCGGCACGCTGGCTCGCCTCTATTCATCGGGCGGCGAAAAGTTCGATGGGCAGACTTCCACCGGGCTGCCGATCTCGCTGACGCGATAATTTATCCGTCGCGACAGGCCAACCGAAACAGCAGCGTGACCCATGCATCTGCGTGACGGCCTCCAGACCCGTGCGACCGTCCGGCAGCGCTACGACCACGAGGTGTCGGGCGGCGCCATCGAGCGCGATCCGGCGCAGGAACGGATCGTCGCCGCGCTCGACCGGCTGATCTACGAGATCGCGGCCAAGCGGCTGGCCAAGAAATCCAGCGCCCTGGGCTGGCTGTTCGCGGCGAGGAAGAAGACGCTGGAACCCGTAAAGGGCCTCTATATCCATGGCAGCGTCGGCCGCGGCAAGACCATGCTGATGGACATGTTCTTCGAACTGGTGCCGGTGCGCCGCAAGCGCCGCGTGCATTTCAACGATTTCATGGCCGACGTGCAGGACCGAATCCAGAAGCACCGGCAGGCGCGCAAGGAAGGCGCCGTCAAGGAGGACGACCCCATTCCGCCGGTGGCGCGCGCGCTCGCCGACGAGGCGTGGGTGCTTTGTTTCGACGAATTCTCCGTCACCGACATCGCCGACGCGATGATCCTGTCGCGGCTGTTTTCGGCGCTGTTTGCCAACGGCGTGGTGCTGGTCGCCACCTCCAACGTCGCCCCCCAGGACCTTTACCGGGACGGGCTGAACCGCCAGTTGTTCACGCCCTTCATCGCCATTCTGGAGCAGCATACGGAAATCCTGTCGCTCGATGCCGATAAGGACTACCGGCTGGAAAAGCTGGCGCGCACGCCGGTCTACCTGACGCCGGCGGACCAAGCCGCCGACAGCGCGATGGACGACGCCTGGTCGGCCATGACCAACGGAACGCCGGCGGCGGAGACTACCCTGACTGTCAAGGGCCGGCAGGTCGAAGTGCCGCGCGCGGCAGGCAGTGCGGCGCGGTTTTCCTTTGCCGAGCTTTGCGAAAAGCCGCTCGGCGCCCGCGACTACCATGCGCTGTCCGACCGGTTCGACACCTTTTTCATCGATCATGTGCCGGTGCTCGACCCGACGCTGCGAAGCGCCACGAAGCGCTTCATCCTGCTGATCGACACGCTCTACGACAAGCACAAGCGCCTCGTCCTTAGTGCCGACGCCTCTCCGGATCGTCTCTACGCGGGCCGTCCGGGCGTGACGGAAGCCTTCGAATTCGACCGCACGGCATCGCGGTTGATCGAGATGCAGAGCCGTGACTGGCTGGAAGATTGGGCAGAGCGGCGCAGGCAGGCGACGCAACCGCCCGCATCCTCGATCGCCGAGGCTTCCCCATAAGGCCCCCGAAGCGGCCTCGAAACAAATCTGCCGAAGACGAGGGCGAGAAACCGGGTGGCGCCTGACACCCTTTCCCGATACTCCGCCGGTCATGCATCACAAGGGCGTCATCGCCGCGAGAGAGGCTTTTTGTTTCGGGTGAGCTGATGTAGACATAGCGGAATACCTATGAAAAATTTTTACGTTTACGTAAATCCCATCAGTTCTAACCGATTGAAATTGTTGAGTGCGAAATAATCGTTGAATCTTTTCTTCGGCGGGGCTATGGGGTGCGGCGAAATCGCGCGGCTCCCCCGCATCGGTCGGCTCTCCTCGACGCCATCCTGGCGCCGTCACAGATAAGGGAAAACATCCTGACATGGCACGCAACAAGATAGCGCTCATCGGCTCGGGCATGATCGGCGGTACGCTCGCCCATCTGATCGGCCTCAAGGAACTCGGCGACGTCGTGCTTTTCGACATCGCCGAAGGCATTCCGCAGGGCAAGGGCCTCGACCTCGCCGAATCCTCTCCCGTCGAGGGCTTCGACGCCCGCCTGACCGGCGTCAACGACTATGCCGGCATCGAGGGCGCGGACGTGTGTATCGTCACCGCCGGCGTGCCGCGCAAGCCCGGCATGAGCCGCGACGATCTTCTCGGCATCAACCTCAAGGTGATGGAACAGGTCGGCGCCGGCATCAAGAAGTATGCGCCGAAAGCCTTCGTCATCTGCATCACCAACCCGCTCGACGCCATGGTGTGGGCGCTGCAGAAGTTCTCCGGCCTGCCCAAGACCCACGTGGTCGGCATGGCTGGCGTGCTC
>JBARYG010000154.1:0-3811 GCA_049647745.1 Mesorhizobium sp. | reverse complement strand
CGGCACAACTTCGCCATCGACTACGACGTCGGCTTCGACGACGAGGGTCGCATCCTCGGCATCGACTATACCTACGCGCTGCGTTGCGGCTTTTCGGCGGACCTGTCAGGCCCGGTCGGCGACCGGGCGCTGTTTCACTGCGACAACACCTATTTCTACCCGGCGGTCCACGCCAAGTCGGCCCCGCTGTTCACCAATACCGTGTCGAACACCGCTTTTCGCGGCTTCGGCGGACCGCAAGGCATGGTCGGCGCCGAGCGGGTCATCGACGAGATCGCCTTTGCGGTGGGCAAGGACCCGCTCGAAATCCGCAAGCTGAATTTTTATGACCCGATGGAAAAGCGCGCTGGCCGTGACGTCACGCCCTATCACCAGAAGGTCGAGGATTGCATCATCCAGCGCATCGTCGCGGAACTGGAGGAAAGCGCCGATTACGCCGGCCGCCGCCGCGAGATCGCGGCCTTCAACGCCAACAGCCGCTTCATCAAGCGCGGCCTTGCGCTCACCCCGGTCAAGTTCGGCATTTCGTTCACCCGCACCGATTCCAACCAGGCCGGCGCGCTGGTTCATGTCTATACCGACGGTTCGGTGCATATGAACCATGGCGGCACCGAAATGGGGCAGGGCCTGCACATGAAGGTGGCGCAGGTGGTGGCCGAGGAATTCCAGATCGATATCGAACGCGTGAAGATTACCGCTACCACTACCGGCAAGGTGCCCAACACCTCGCCGACGGCGGCGTCGTCAGGCGCTGATCTGAACGGCATGGCAGCGCAGAATGCGGCGCGCCAGATCAAGGACCGGCTGATCGACTTCGCCGCCGAAACGCATCAGGTGCCGAAGGACCAGGTGGTGTTCCTGCCCAACAGAGTGCGCATCGGAAACCAGGAGATTTCCTTCAACGATCTGGTCTTGCAGGCCTATACGGCGCGTGTCCAGCTTTCGGCGGCAGGCTTCTACAAGACCCCGAAAATTCATTGGGACCGCGCCAAGGGCATGGGCCATGCCTTCTACTATTTCGCCTATGGCGCGGCCTGCTCGGAAGTATCGGTGGATACGCTGACCGGCGAATATGTGGTCGAGCGCACCGACATCCTGCACGACGCCGGCCGTTCGCTGAACCCGGCCATCGATCTCGGGCAGGTCGAAGGCGGCTTCATCCAGGGGATGGGCTGGCTGACGACCGAGGAACTGTGGTGGGACGGCAAGGGCCGGCTGCGCACGCACGCGCCGTCCACCTACAAGATCCCGCTGGCCTCGGACCGGCCGAAAATCTTCAACGTCGCGCTGACCGATTGGTCGGAAGCCTATGAGCCGACCGTCCATCGCTCCAAGGCTGTCGGCGAGCCGCCGCTTCCGCTCGGCCTGTCGGTGCTGCACGCACTGGCGGATGCGGTGGCGAGCGTCGCCGACCACAAGGTCTGCCCGCGCCTCGACGCCCCGGCAACGCCGGAGCGGGTGCTGATGGCGGTGGAGAGAATGAAGGCGGAAGCCGCGAAATAGCGCATCCTGCCTCTAAGGACTATATTGGGAAGTGCAGCATTCCAGTTGGAGGCTGGACAATGAGTACGGCCGTAAAGAACCTGAAGGATTTTCTTTCTCAAACCGACCGCTTCGCGGTCGTCGAGATCGCCGCGACCAAAGGCTCGACCCCGCGTGAAGTCGGGGCCTCGATGCTGGTTTCGCCGGCGGCCACGCATGGCACCATCGGCGGCGGCCAGCTGGAATATATGGCCATCGACAAGACACGGCAGATGCTGCGGTCGGGTTTCGCGGGCGAGGGCACGCGCGGGACGACACTCAATATCCCGCTAGGCCCGGAAATCGGCCAGTGCTGCGGCGGGCGGGTCGAAGTGTCGATCCGGCCCGGAACGCCGGCGGTTGCTTCCGCGCTGGTGGAACGGGCCGAGGCCGATGAGGGCGCCTTGCCGCACCTCTACATCCTCGGCGGTGGCCATGTCGGCAAGGCGCTTGCCGCCGCCTGTGCGCTGATGCCGGTGCATGCTGTGGTGGTGGAAACGCGCGCGGATGAACTGGAAGGGATCGCTCCGGGCGTCGAGACGCGGCTGACGCCGATGCCGGAAGAGGTGGTGCGCGCCGCACCCGCCGGCTCGGCCTTCGCGGTGCTGACCCATGACCACGCGCTCGATTTCCTGATCGTGGCTGAAGCGCTGAGGCGCGGCGACGCGATCTATGTCGGCATGATCGGCTCGAAGACCAAGAAGGCGACCTTCAGGAGCTGGTTCCTGAAGACGGCCGGCGGCACCGAGGCCGAGTTCTCACGCCTCGTCTCGCCGATCGGCGGCGAGACGGTGAAGGACAAGCGCCCGGCGGTGATCGCAGCCCTTGCCGCCGCCGAGATCATGACGGCGCTGGCGCTTCACGCAGCACCCGTCGGGCACGCCGCGCACTGACGACCGCCGGGGCGGCGGTCTACTCTTTTTCCTGTGTATGGGCTTCGAGGAACCACAACGCCTTGTCGAGTGAGCGCGAATAGGCCGTGAAAATGTCGGCGGCGTCCGCGTCGCCTGCCTCGTCGGTGTCGTCTATTGCCGAGCGGGCATTGTTGGCCGCAAGCGCATAGCGTTCGATAAGCGCGGCGAGGTGGTCCTTGGTCTTGTAGATGTCGGTGGGATACGGCTTCAGCGGCGATGCCTTGACCACCGCCTGCGATGTGCCGATGGCGGTACCGCCTAGCTGCACCGCCCGTTCCGCGATGGTGTCGACATGGACGTCGAGTTCGGTACGGAAGCCGTCCAGCATCTCGTGAATGGCGATAAACTGCGGCCCTTTCAGGTTCCAGTGCGCCTGCTTGGTGATGAGCGCCAGATCGATCGCATCGGCAAGGCGGGCGTTGAGGATTTCGATCGAAACCTTCTTGGCGTTGGATTTGAGATCGTTTTGCGTCGGATGAGAGGCCATTCTGGAACTCCAAGGCTAGGGCTTAGGGGAAGGAGGCAAAATCAGACAGGCGGCAATCCGAGCCGAATTGCCGTTCCGTCCACTAATGTGCGGCCGGCGATTTCGTTCCTCAAGGCCCCGCGACTTTCTTTCTCAGGCCCTACGTCTATTTGCCCGCCAGCAAATCCTTAATCAGCCGCTGGCAGCGCTCTGCCATGAAGTCGAGCAGCAGCCTTACCTTCGGGTCCTGCAGTTTCTTGTGCGGATAGACGGCGGCGAACTGCACCGGGGTTGGCGGCGTACCCTCCAGGATCACCCTTAGGCGCCCGTCGCGCAGATAAGGCTCTACCTCGAAACGCGGTTTGTTGATGATACCGCGCCCGGCGAGTGCCCAGCCGGTCAGCACGTCGCCGTCGTCGCTGTCGAACGGGCCGTGCAGCTCGAATTTCCGCACCCCCTCCGGCATTTGCAGCATCCAGAAGAATTCCCGACTGCCGGGATAGCGCAGCATCAAGCAGTCGTGCTTCTTTGTCAGCAACTCATGCGGATCGGCCGGCTCGCCATGCGCTTCCAGATAGGCGGGCGCCGCCACCAGCACGCGCTCGCATTCCATGATGCCGCGCATGCGCAATGAGGAATCCTCGATGACGCCGAGCCGGAAGGCGACGTCGATGCCTTCTTTCATGATGTCGACATTATGGTCCGAAAGCCTGAGCCTCACCTCGATATCGGGATATTTGTCGCGGAATTCGGGAATGCCCGAGGCGATCAGCCGGCGCCCGAGCCCCAGCGGCGCGGTCACCTTGATGGTGCCGCGCGGCTGGCCGGAAAGGGCCGAGACGGCGGCTTCCGCCTCCGAGATGGCATCGAGCACCTGCTTGGCGCCCGTATAGAACACGGTGCCATGCTC
>JBARYG010000153.1:0-2097 GCA_049647745.1 Mesorhizobium sp. | reverse complement strand
TCTCCATACACCCAGAAAAGATTATTGTCTGCCAGGGCGGCACGCGTTAAGCCATAAACTCCCAATAAACCAGCCCGGGTATCTTCGAGAGAATTCCACATATTCTTTTCCGCAACTGTACGTGTTGAATCCACATCCAGCATCTTACTACAACCAGAGACAATTAGCGAAAAAGAAACTAAAGTAATAACTATTCGATTTTTCATACTTTATCCGTTATTTTACTTATTTACCTTACAGTTTCATTTTAATACCCAACGTATATGTCCGAGGAATCGGAATACCGTAACCTGTATCATACCCCGTATAATTTACCAGTTCCGGATCACGGCCCGAGTATCCTGTAATTGTAAATAGATTATGAGCTGATCCATAAATATAAATGCCCGAAATTTTGGAATTCTGCTTTTTCAACCACGATGTCAGATCATATCCGAGTGAAACCGTACGCAATTTGAGAAAAGATGCATTCTCAAGAAACAGATCCTGATCTGCTCTATAGGGCATTACAGAACTCCATGGATTATATAAGGGGTACTTTGAATAATCACCATGTTTCTCCCAGAACGTAATCTCTTTAACAGACTCTATGTTATTATTACCTTCACGGTTGATGAAATCAAAGCGATTGGCCACTTCCTGATTGATCAGGTTTCTTCCGAGATTAAAATAAAGGTTCACATTAACAGACCAATTCTGATACGAAAAATCATTAACAAAGCCTCCGGCAACTTTCGGTAATATATTACCCAACAACACACGATCATCATCATCAATGTGCTGATCGCCATTAACGTCACGCCAAATCGGATCACCTGCGTGAAGTGTTATACTGTTGTATTTTAATGGGCTTCCATTGACTAATGGTACATCCGAATCCGCTTCATAAATACCATCGTTCTGTAACAACCAATACTGATCTACAGGATGACCCACTTTTAGCTTACGATCTTCAATAACAATTTCGTCCAAATTGCGGGGCAGTGCCTTCAACCGATTTCTATTATGGTTGATATTTAGAGAAGATGACCAACCAAACCGGTCATTATCCTTTGGAAGGATATCTGCCGAAACGATCATCTCAACTCCAGTATTGTTAACAGACATGCCTGCTTCATAGGACTTGTTATATCCAAATTCTGCAAAAGAGGGAATGCCGAGTAATTGATTTTTATCAGTCTTGGTATACCAATCGGCCGCCACTCTTAAACGCTTATTATAAAAAGCTAAATCCACTCCAATAGAGAGTTGATCTGTGTAAGCCCATGGAATTCCGTAACCTACCCAGCCAAAATTATAAGGTCTGCTAAGTGTGGCAAAACTGTTATAACCCGCCGCTGTAACATGTCCGGTAAAAGTGATATCAGAAGTATATTGAGGACCTTGGGAAAAATTATCAAAGGCATTTAAGCGTCCTTGCCGTCCTGCACTAGCTCGAACATTGAACTCATTGAATATGGTATTCTCCGTAAGCAAACTGTTTTTAACATTCCACCCGGCAGAGACAACAGGCGTAAATAACCAACGGCTTGTCGGCTGTGAATTTGAAGATGCGTCTGCACGCAATAGAAGTGACAGCGTATATTTTTGTTGATAATTATAGGAACCTCTTCCGAAAAACGAAACTTGATTTTGCTTAGTTCTATCAAGAAATTTATATACTAGCTCACCTGGGAAAGCTGTTGGATTAAGGTAATTATCCTTTTTGGGATCTGATGCCAGTAAATTCAATTTAATAAAGTCATTGACTCCCCTGTATGCGTATGCATTATTATATTTATACAAGTCCCATTGCAGGTTTTGACCAGCTTCTAGAAATAATGTGTGTTGAGCAGGTAACTTTACGTCGTACGTCAGTATATTATTAAATAATAAGCGCTGATTGAAGCCATAATAGTTGGAAGCAAAGCTAATGTTCTCCATGATCGTTCTAGGATAAAACAGATCTCTATACCCTTCATTATAGTCAACACCAAGTTGTGATATAACCTTTAAACGTCCAAAATCAAAAGCAAGCTTGGCATAGCCATTCAAGACATTCGTTTTATTATCATCAAAACTATTATCAAAAAGATCGATATAAGCACTATATATGGT
>JBARYG010000152.1:0-10927 GCA_049647745.1 Mesorhizobium sp. | reverse complement strand
ATGCTGGTCGGCGGGCAAAAAGACCCGGCCACGGACGGCGGCAAGGCGGTGGAGCATCTGGCGGCGCGGATGCGGCGGATGGGCTTTTCGAATCTGGTTTCAACGATTTACGCCGAAACCCGCCACGAAAGCCTGAACGAGTTGAATCGAAACCTCATCATGGGCGAGTTCGCGGCATGGGCTGGCGGCACATTGAAATAGCCCTGCCCCGCTACTGGCACAGCGCATGGGCCGTGACATCCTCGCACCGGGTTGCTAGAGCCTCGACATTCACTTCCACCGTCTTGACTGGTGATTTATGGCCCCTCCTCCGCTGAAAGGCGTCCGCGTCATCGAACTCGCCCGCATCCTTGCCGGGCCGTGGGCAGGTCAGTTGCTTGCCGACCTCGGCGCCGACGTCGTCAAGATCGAGAGCCCCGAAGGCGACGACACCCGCAAATGGGGACCGCCCTTCGTCACCGGCCATGACGGCGCGCCTATGTCGGCCGCCTATTACCATTCATGCAACCGCGGCAAGCGCTCGATCGTCGTCGATTTCTCGACGCCGGAAGGCGCTGAAACCATCCGCAAGCTGGCGGCGGACGCCGACGTGCTGATCGAGAACTTCAAGCTTGGCGGCCTGAAGAAATACGGGCTCGACTACGACAGCCTGAAGGCGGTCAACCCGCGCCTGATCTATTGCTCGATCACCGGCTTTGGCCAGACCGGCCCCTATGCGCCGCGCGCGGGCTACGATTTCATTGTCCAGGCGATGGCGGGCATGATGTCGATCACCGGCGAGCCGGGCCGCGAGCCGCAGAAGGCTGGCGTCGCCATCTCCGACATCTTCACCGGGCTTTATTCCGTCGTCGCCATACAGGCGGCGCTGCGTCACGCGGAAAAGACCGGCGAGGGCCAGTATATCGACATGGCGCTCTACGACACCGAGATTTCCACGCTCGGCAACCAAAACCTGAACTATCTCGTCTCGGGCAAGTCGCCGGTGCAGATGGGCAACGCCCATATGAATATCGCGCCCTACGAGGTCGTGCCGGTCAAGGACGGCCACATCATCCTGGCGGTCGGCAATGACGGCCAGTTCGCGAAATTCTGCGCGGTCGTCGGCCTCGATGCGATGCCCGCCGACCCGGCTTACTCCACCAACGCGGCGCGCGTCGCCAACCGGGTGGCGCTGCGGGCAACGATCATCGAGACGCTGAAAACGCTCGACCGCGATCCGCTGCTGGCGAAGCTCGAAGTCGCCGGCGTCCCGTCGAGCCCCATCAACACCATCGGCCAGATGTTCGCGGACCCGCAGACCATCGCGCGCGGCATGCGGCTCGATCTGGACGACGGCCACGGCAACACGCTGCCTTCGGTGCGCGCGCCGATGCTGATGTCGGCAACGCCGCTGGTCTACGACCGGCCTTCGCCGCGTCTTGGCGAACACACCGACGAAATCCTCGCTGAACTGGAGAAAGCTGCAAAATGAAGACCGGCGGAAAGCTGATTGTCGAAGCCCTCGAAGCCAACGGCGTCGACCGCGTCTTCTGCGTGCCGGGCGAATCCTACCTTGCCGTGCTCGATGCGCTGCACGATTCGCCGATCAAGACCATCATCTGTCGTCAGGAGGGCGGTGCCGCGATGATGGCCGACTGCGAGGGCCGGCTGACCGGCAAGCCGGGCATCTGCTTCGTCACCCGCGGTCCCGGCGCGACCAATGCTTCAGCCGGTATCCATATCGCCCGGCAGGATTCCATCCCGATGATCCTGTTCATCGGTCAGATCGCCGCGCACGCGAAACACCGGGAAGCGTTCCAGGAGGTCGACTACAAGGCTTTCTACGGCGACATCGCCAAAGGGGTGGTGGAGATCGAGGACGCCGCCCGCATTCCCGAGCTCGTTACCCGCGCCTTCGCCGTCGCCACTTCCGGCCGCCCCGGCCCGGTCGTCATCGCGCTGCCGGAGGACATGTTGACCGACGAGGTCGAAGCTCCGAGCGCGCTGCCCTTCACCCCGGTCGAGACGCGGCCGGGCGAAGAGGAACTGAATCAGCTCGAAAAGCTGCTGTCGCAGGCGAAAAAGCCCTTCGTCATCCTCGGCGGCACGCGCTGGGGCGAAAGCGGCGTCAACGGCATGCGGCAGATCGCGGAAAACTGGGCGCTGCCGGTCGGCGTTTCGTTCCGCCGCCAGATGCTGTTCGACCACCTGCACCCGAACTACGCCGGCGATGTCGGCATCGGCCTCAACCCGAAGCTTGCCGCGCGCGTGAAGGAAGCCGACCTTATCCTGCTTATCGGCGGCCGTTTCGGCGAAATGCCGTCTTCCGACTATACCCTGATGAAAAGCCCCTACCCGGACCAGAAGCTGGTCCATGTCCATGTCGACGCCAACGAACTCGGCCGCGTCTATCGGCCGACGCTGGCGATCAACGCCTCGCCCGCCGCCTTCGCCGAAGCCTTCGCCGGGCGCAAGGGACCGGCCGCGCCGATCTGGGCCGGCGCGACGAAACAGGCCCACGCCGATTATCTCGCCTGGTCGACCCCGCCGAAGGCCGGCCCGGGCTCGGTCCATATGGGGCCGATCGTGGAATATCTGGAGGGTGTGCTGCCGGAAAACGCCATCATCTGCAACGGCGCCGGCAATTTCGCCACCTGGATGCATCGCTTCCACCGCTTCCGCCGCTACAACACGCAGGCAGCCCCGACTTCCGGCTCCATGGGCTATGGCCTGCCGGCCGGCGTCGGCGCCAAAAGCGTGTTCCCGGAACGCGAGGTGATCGTCTGGGCCGGTGACGGCGATTTCCTCATGCACGGCCAGGAGTTCTCGACCGCCGTGCAGTACGACCTGCCGATCATCGTCGTGATCCTGAACAACGGAATCTACGGCACCATCCGCATGCATCAGGAGCGCGAATATCCCGGCCGCGTCTCCGGCACCATGCTGCACAATCCCGACTTCGCCGCCTACGCCCGCGCCTTCGGCGGCCATGGCGAGACGGTGGAAACGACCGAGGATTTCGCCCCGGCCTTCGAGCGCGCGAAGAAGAGCGGCAAGCCGGCCATCATCGAGGTCAAACTCGACCCCGAGGCAATCACGCCGACAAGGACGCTGACCGACATCCGCGAGAAACGCTGACCTGCATCTCCCGAAACCGGTTGCCGATTTCGGGAGATCTCCTCAAGCAGCAGCGACGATGATGTGCGCCTGAATTTTGGCGGCGATCGCGCCGCGGCCATGCCTGCCGGCAAGTGCGGCTTCCGCACGGTCGGTCGCTATTTCCAGCTTTCCCGCCCTGGCTTCGATCTCATCGCGAACGGGTGTGCCCTGGCAATAGGCGATTGCCGCGAAACGCGGCGAGGGAGCCCGGCTTTGTTCGGCTTTCGTCTCGATGGTCACGCGGGAGAAGCCGGCCGCTTCCACATCGCCGCGGATCAGCGTCGTATCGTGATAGCCGTGCGGCGTCCGCGCCATGAAGCGTGGCGGATCGTCCGGAAACATCTGCGCCAGCGCCGTCATCACGTCATCCGCAAACACGTTCTCTTCGATGCGATCCCAGACGCTGAACAGGAAACGGCCGTCGGGCTTCAGCACCCGCCTCGCCTCGCGATAACCGGCCACCCGGTCGGGAAAGAACATCGCCCCGAACTGGCAAAACACGACGTCGAAGGAAGCATCCTCGAAAGGCAGCGCCAATGCGTCCGCCTGACGCCATGTAATGCGCGCGTCAGCCGGCTGCTGCGAGGCGGCATAGTCGAGCATCGGCTGACTGAGGTCGGTCACGACATAGCTGGCGCCGGGCGGTAGTTTTGGCGCCAGCGCCCGTGTGACGGCCCCGGTACCTGCGGCGACTTCCAGAACGGCGCCCGGCGACAGGGCCGCGACGCGTCGCGCCATATCCGCGGCGTACGCCTCGAAGATCAACGGCACCATATAGCGGTTGTAATTTTCCGGAACCGATCCGGCGAACACCTTGTCCGTTTCCAGCATGGATATCCCCGCAGCTCGTGCGACGACTGGCTATGGTAGCACTCCCCGGAGCGGGTTTCCACGAAGCGTCAAGCAACGCCCATCCCCCTTTCGGCTGATGGAGGCAGGGGCTCAGGCGGCAGCCAAAGCCTGCGCCAGATCGGCGATCAGGTCGTCGGGATGCTCGACGCCGATCGACAGACGGATGGTCGAATCCAGCACGCCGATGCGCTCCCGTACCTCCGCCGGCACGCCCGAATGCGTCATCGCCGCCGGATGGCTGGCGAGCGATTCCGTGCCGCCGAGACTGACCGCCAGCTTGAACACCTGCAGCGCGTTGAGGAAGGCGAACGACGCCGTCTGCCCGCCCTTGATGTCGAAGGAAAAGGTCGAGCCCGCGCCACTGCACTGCGCCCGGAACACGCGGCCCGCCGCCGTCGTCTCGCCCAGAAACGGCAGGTAATGGACCTTGCGGACTTTGGCGTGGTCGCGCAGGAAATCCGCCACCAGATGCGCGTTGGCGTTGGCGCGCTCCATGCGCAGCGACAGCGTTTCCAGCGAGCGGCCGAGCATCCAGCAGGAATGGGGGTCGAGCTGGGTGCCGATCGCCCCGCGCAGCAGCTTGATCGGGCGGGTAACGGCCTTCGAGCCCATCACCGCGCCGGCGATCAGGTCCGAATGGCCGCCGACATATTTGGTAAGCGAATAAAGCGAAAGGTCTGCCCCCAGCCCCACCGGCCGCTGGAACACCGGGCCCAAAAGCGTGTTGTCGCACATCACCACCGGGCGGTGGCCCTGGCTTTTACCGAGCTCGTCGGCAACCTCGCGCATCAGGGCGATATCGATGACGCTGTTGATCGGATTGGAGGGCGTTTCCACCAGTATGATCGACACCTTGCCTTTGGCCGAAGCTTCCGCCGCCGCCTTGCGCACGGTGTCGGCATCTACCCCGTCGGAAAAGGCCACCGCACCGATGCCGAAGCCGGCCAGCGTGCGCGCGATCAGCGTCTCGGTGCCGCCATAGAGCGGCTGCGAATGCAGTACCACGTCGCCCGGCCGTGCATAGGCAAGAACCGCCGTGGCGATGGCCGACATGCCGGACGAGAACAGGATGCAGGAATCGGTTTCCTCGTAGACGGCAAGCCGGTCCTCGACGATCTCGCTGTTGGGATGGTTGAAGCGCGAATAGACAAGGCCCCCGGCGCTGCCGCTCGGCGGCTCTTTCCGGCCGGACGTATAGTCGAAGAAATCTCTGCCCTCCTCCGCCGTCTTGAATACGAAGGTCGAGGTCAGGAATACCGGCGGCTTGACCGAGCCCTCCGAAAGAAGCGGATCGTAGCCGTAGCCCAGCATCATCGTTTCGGGATGCAGGCGGTGGTTGCCGATATGGGTGCGGGAAGGCTTTGGCGCGGTCATGGTGAAGTCCTGTCATGAAAGTAGAGCGCCCCCAGCCTATTCCCTTCAAGACCGCAGGTCCCGCTATTTGCGCCTAGTCCTGGACGATTTTGCGCAAACCATTGCCCGAAAAGAAACGGCGCCTTCGACCAATGGCCAAAGGCGCCGCCTGATGCGAAACGGACAGTGCTTACTTGATTGCCTTATCCGTGATCTCGGTCGTATAGGCGCCTTCCGGTGCCTTGGAGATGATCTTCTGGTCGAGCAGCGCCTTGGCGGTGCGCTCATACGTCACCGGATCGAGCTTGCCGTCGCCGATCAGTTTGGCGACTTCGCCGACCATGCGCTTCTGATGGTTCTCGTCCTGCCCACCGGCATCCACCACCATGCCGGCCGCTTCGTCCGGATGCTCGACGGCATAGTGCCAGCCCTTCATGGAAGCGCGCACGAAGCGCACCATCTTATCCTGGAAGGCCGGGTCCTTGAGCTTGTCCTGCAGCACGTAGAGGCCGTCCTCAAGCAGATCGTTGCCGAGCGCGGTGTAGTTGAAGACGGTCAGGTCCTCGGCCTTGAAGCCGGCATCGATGGCCTGCCAGTATTCGTTGTAGGTCATCACCGAAATGCAGTCGGCCTGCTTCTGGATCAGCGGCTGCACGTCGAAGCTTTGCTTCAGCACCGTCACGCCGTCGGGTCCGCCGTCGGTCGAATAGCCCAGCTTATGCATCCAGGCATAGAACGGATATTCGTTGCCGAAGAACCAGACGCCCAGCGTGTGGCCCTTGAAGTCGGCTTCGGTCTTGACCGGGCCGTCCTTGGGGCAGATCAGTTCGAGACCGGACTTGGCGAATGGCTGGGCGATGTTGACAAGGTTGACGCCCTTGTCGCGCGCCGCAAGGGCCGCCGCCATCCAGGTTACGATGACATCGGCGCCGCCGCCGGCGATGACCTGCTCGGGTGCGATATCCGGCCCGCCGTTCTTGATGTCGACGTCGAGCCCTTCCTCCTCATAGAACCCTTTGTCCTTGGCGACGAAGTAGCCGGCGAACTGGCCCTGCGCCACCCACTTCAATTGCAGCGTCACCTGGTCCGCGGCCCACGCCTGTACTGCCGCCAGCGACATGGCGCCGGCAAGCATGGAAACGATCAGTCTTTTCATTCTTTTTTCCACCCTCTGAAGTTCGCCTAGCCACCACGGATAGACGGATGCCAAAACGTCACGGCCCTTTCGATCAGGGCGACCGCGCCATAGAAGACCGAACCGGCCACTGCCGCAACCGCAATTTCCGCCCACACCATATCGATGTTCATGCGGCCGACCTCGGTCGAGATGCGAAAGCCCATGCCGACCACCGGCGTGCCGAAGAACTCCGCGACGATCGCGCCGATCAGCGCCAGCGTCGAATTGATCTTGAGCGCGTTGAAGATGAAGGGCATCGCCGCAGGCAGCCTGAGCTTGAACAGCGTCTGCCAATAGCCGGACGCGTAGGTGCGCATCAGGTCGCGTTCCATATGGCCCGAGGCGGTCAGCCCGACGACCGTGTTCACCAGCATCGGGAAGAAGGTCATGATGACCACGACCGCCGCCTTCGACTGCCAGTCGAAGCCGAACCACATGACCATGATCGGGGCTACGCCGATGATCGGCAGGGCAGCAGCCATGTTGCCGATGGGCAGAAGCCCACGCCGCAGGAACACGAAGCGGTCGGCGGCAATCGCCGCGACGAAACCGGCCCCGCAGCCGATCAGATAGCCGGCCAGCACCGCCTTGAAGATGGTTTGCCTGACGTCGGCGGCAAGCACCGAAGCAGAGGCCACGATGCGCACCGCAATCGCGCTCGGCGGCGGCAACAGCAAGAACGGGATGCCGGCCCCGCGCACGATGGCTTCCCACAGGATGAGAATCCACGCGCCGAAAATGATCGGAATGATAAGGGTGAGCGCGATGCTCTCGCCGCGCCCGGACGGTTTCACCGCCGAAAGCACGGTGGCGCAACGCCACGCAAGCAGCCACGCCCCGGCAAGCGCGAGATAGAACGAAGCGCCCGCATTACCCTCATGGCCGGTGATCCCCGCCAGCAACAGCCACGCCGCCAGATGCGCGCCGATAAACAGCACCAGTGCCTCGACACGCGGCCGCGAAGCAGCGAGAGCGGAAATAACCGCCGTCACCGCGACCAGACCGAGCGCCGGCCACACATCGGCTGCCCCGTGAGCGGCGGCCGTCTCGTAAGCGGCACCGGCAATACTCAGCACGAGCGCCACGACGGCTTGCCATGAATAGGAGCGGATCATGCCGGCCTCCCGCCCATGGCGCGGTCGGTTATACGCGCGGCAATGCCGACCAGTGCGACAAGAATGACCGCGATCAGCGACCCGGCGACCAGCGCCGCCCACATTTCAATGGTCTGGCTATAGTAGGAGCCGGCGAGCAGCTTCGCCCCGATGCCGGCGACCGCACCGGTCGGCAGTTCGGCAACGATCGCTCCGACCAGGCTTGCCGCCACCGCCACCTTCATCGAGGCGAACAGGAACGGCATCGAAGCAGGCACGCGCAACTTCCAGAAGATTTGCGGCCGGCTGGCATTGTAGGTGTGCATCAGGTCCAGATGCATCAGGTCGGGCGAGCGTAGCCCCTTCACCATGCCGACAGCCACCGGGAAGAACGACAGATAGGTGGAGATCAGCGCCTTCGGAAACAGCCCTGTAATACCGATGGCCGCGAACACCACCACCACCATCGGCGCGATGGCGAGGATGGGTATGGTCTGCGAGGTGATGATCCATGGCATCAGGCTGCGGTCGAGCGAAGCGAAATGCACGATGCCGACCGCGATCAGGATGCCAAGCGCCGCCCCGAAAACGAAACCGACGAAGGTGGAAGAAAGCGTCACCCACGAATGATAGACAAGGCTGCGCGCGCTCCACGGCTTGACCAGAAACGTGGTCTTGAAGAAGTTCGCTGCCACCTGATGCGGCGCCGGCAACGTCGGCTTCGGTTGCGACCACGTCTTGATCAGAAATTCTGAATAGCTTGGCGTTTCGACGGCGCGCCGGTCGAGGTCGCGCTGGAACGGGCCGTTGAGCACAACGGCAAAGGCGTACCAGGCGATAACCAGCAACGCCAGAAGCGTGGTGACGGGGATGATCTTGTCGCGAAGACGGTCCATCCCTGCTCAATCCTCGTAGGAATGACCGGCCCGCAGGCCGTCGCGGACGCGGGCCGCGATGGCCAGGAATTCCGGTGTCTCGCGGATGTCGAGCGGACGCTCTCTCGGCAACGTGGATTCGATGATGTCGGTGACGCGGCCGGGGCGCGGCGACATCACCACGATACGGGTCGACAGATAGACCGCCTCGGGGATGGAGTGGGTGACGAAGCAGATCGTCTTGGTCGTACGTGCCCACAGCTTCAGAAGCTGTTCGTTGAGATGGTCGCGCACGATTTCGTCCAGCGCACCGAATGGCTCGTCCATCAGCAACAGGTCGGCATCGAAGGCGAGCGCGCGAGCAATCGAGGCGCGCTGCTGCATGCCGCCGGACAATTGCCACGGATATTTCTTCTCGAAACCGGAAAGGTTGACGAGGTCGAGCGTGCGCTTGATCCGACCCGCCTGCTCGGTCCTGGCCACGCCCATCACCTCCAGCGGCAGAGCCACGTTGCGCTCGATGGTGCGCCACGGCAACAGCGCCGAAGCCTGGAAGACGTAGCCGTAGGCGCGCTTCTCGCGCGCCTGTTCCGCACTCATGCCGTTGATGGAAATCGTGCCGGCAGTCGGCTTTTCCAGATCCGCAATGACACGCAAAAGCGTGGTCTTGCCACAGCCGGACGGACCGATGAAGGAAACGAACTCGCCCTTCTCGATACCGAGATCGATGCTGGAAAGCGCCTGCACCGGGCCATCCGCCGTATGGAAGGTGAGGCCGAGCGCCTTCGCCTCGACAACGGTGTTCTTTGCTGGCTTCAAGCTGGCTCTTTCTTCGATTGTCGAATGCGAGGCGGGCATCAGACGCCGGTGGCCGGGATGCCGGTTCTCTCTACCTTACGCGGCGCGGAAATTTCCTTCCACGTCGAAAGCGCCCTGTTCACAGCCGCATTGGGCGCGCGCGCCACGAACTCGCCATGGCCGGGTTCCGTCCTCACGTCGGATTCTTCCACCACCAGATCGCCGCGCGTGAACACGAAACGCGGCAGGCCGGTCAGTTCCATGCCCTCGAACACGTTGTAGTCGATCACCGACTGCTGGTTCTTTGCCGAGATCGTCTTCTTGAGCTTGGGGTCCCACACCACGATGTCGGCGTCCGCGCCTTCGACGATGGCGCCCTTCCTCGGGTACATATTGAGGATTTTCGCACTGTTGGTGGAAGTCACGGCGACGAACTCGTTCATCGTCAGCCGGCCGGTGTTGACGCCCTTCGTCCACAGCACCGGCATACGATCCTGAAGGCCGCCGGTGCCGTTGGGTATCTTGGTGAAGTCGCCGACGCCGAAGCGCTTCTGCTCGGTCGTGAAGGCGCAGTGATCGGTCGCCACCACCTGTAGCGAGCCCGCTTGCAGGCCGGCCCACAGCGAATCCTGATGCGCCTTGTTGCGGAACGGCGGGCTCATCACGCGCCGCGCCGCATGGTCCCAGTCCTTGTCGAAATACTCGCTTTCGTCGAGCGTCAGGTGCTGGATCAGCGGTTCGCCGAACACGCGCATACCCTTCTGGCGGGCGCGGCGGATCGCCTCATGGCTCTGCTCGCACGACACATGCACGACATAAAGCGGCACGCCGGCCATGTCGGCGATCATGATGGCGCGGTTGGTTGCCTCGCCCTCCACTTCCGGCGGACGGGAATAGGCATGGCCTTCGGGGCCGTTATTACCCTCGGCCAGAAGCTTCTGGCTGAGAGCGGCCACCACGTCGCCGTTCTCGGCATGGACCAGCGGCAGCGCGCCAAGTGCCGCGCAACGCTGGAACGACGAGAACATCTCGTCGTCGTCCACCATCAGCGCGCCCTTGTAGGCCATGAAGTGCTTGAACGAGTTGATGCCCTTGTCGACGACGGTCGCCATCTCGTCGAACACCTGCTTGCCCCACCAGGTGATCGCCATGTGGAAGGAGTAGTCGCACGACGCCTTCGAGGTCTTGTTGTCCCACATCTGCAGGGCTTCGAGCAGCGACTGTTGTGGCGCCGGCAGGCAGAAATCGACCACCATGGTGGTGCCGCCGGCAAGGGCGGCGCGGGTGCCGGACTCGAAATCGTCGGACGAATAGGTGCCCATGAAGGGCATTTCGAGATGGGTGTGCGGGTCGATGCCGCCCGGCATCACGTAGCAGCCGGTGGCGTCGAATTCGTGGTCGCCGTGCAGGTCCGGCCCGATGGCAACGATCTTGCCGTGCTGGACAAGTACGTCGGCCTTGTAGGTGCGGTCGGCGGTCACGACGGTGCCGTTGCGGATAGCTCTGGTCATGTTCCCATTCCTTTGTTCGTTCGCGCTTCTGGTGAGCTGCGTTCGCTGATCTCTTCAGGTCATTCGACGATCCCCGCCGTCTCGACCACGGCATGGAAGAGCACGTCGGCGCCGGCGGCGGCCCATTCC
>JBARYG010000151.1:0-46289 GCA_049647745.1 Mesorhizobium sp. | reverse complement strand
CGCACGACGCCACCCGCGATCACCACTTCGATCGAAGGATAGACGCGCATCCTGTTGGCGACATTGATGTTGTTGGTGATGACCATGAGGCCCTGATGGTCGAGCAGCGCCTTGCTGACGGCCTCAGTGGTGGTGCCGATATTGATGAACAGCGATGCGTTGTCCGGGATCAGCCGCGCCGCAGCCTGGCCGATGGCATCCTTTTCGTCGGCGGCGATTTTCCGGCGCGCCTCATATTCCATGTTTTCGATGCCGGAGGGAAACAATGCCCCGCCATGGACGCGCGACAAAAGCCGCTGGTCGCACAGGTCGTTCAGGTCCTTGCGGATGGTCTGCGGCGTAACGTTGAAGTGCGTTGCCAGATCGTCGACCAGCACGCGGCCATTGTCCTTGGCCATCTGAATGATTTCGGCATGGCGGGGCGACAGGTACATGAGCGGCTTCCAGTTTCGTTTTCTTTATTTATACGAAAAACGAAAGCGGAAAAGGCTTTTGGGTGCCGCAGGGGAAAGGGCGATCACGAAGGCTGCGGTTGCTCCCGAAAACGCGGCGGTTTTAGCTCCTGCTTTTCGGGGTCATGCCGGCAGGCACCGAACCCTAAAAGGCGCGAAACGTGACGACGGTAAAGGTGTCCTTGATGTTCGGCAGAATCTGCACCTTTTCGTTGACGAAATGGCCGACATCTTCGCTGTCGTCGACGTAGAACTTTGCCAGCAGGTCGTAGTTGCCGGCGGTCGAATAGATTTCGGAGGCGATCTCGGCATCGGCAAGCGCGCTGGCGACCTCATAGGCCTTGCCCAGTTCGCATTTGATCTGCACGAAAAACACCTTCATGGCTTGGTCCTGTTCAAGCTCTCGACGCCAAAGAGCGCGTTATAGCCGGTCGGGCAGGCAGCGCGCCGTTTCGGTCCTTGTCGCAGACTGCCGCCCAGCTTTCAAGCATTGCTGCGTCAGCGCGCCGGGATATCGCCGTCAGCCCAGCCTTCCGAGATTTGGGCGGTGCGATTCTCGAAATCCCGAGCTTCGATCGCGGCACGAATGTCCTGCATCAGTTTTTGATAATAGGAAAGGTTGTTCCAGGTCAGAAGCATCGCGCCCAGCGCTTCCTGCGAGCGTACCAGATGATGCAGATAGGCCCTGGAATAATCGCGGGCGGCCGGGCAATCGCTTTCCTCGTCCAGCGGACGCGGATCGTCGGCGTGTCGGGCGTTGCGCAAATTGACCTTGCCACGCCGTGTATAGGCGAGGCCATGGCGGCCGGCGCGCGTCGGCATCACGCAGTCGAACATGTCAATGCCACGCGCCACCGACTTGAGGATATCGTCCGGCGTGCCGACGCCCATCAGATAGCGCGGCTTTTCAGCCGGCAACTCCGGGCAGGTAATGTCGAGCATGTCGAGCATCACCGCCTGCGGCTCGCCCACCGCCAGCCCGCCGACCGCATAGCCCTTCAGATTCATCGCGGCGAGCGTCTGCGCGGACCGCAGCCGCAAGTCGGCCACGTCGCCGCCCTGCACGATCCCGAACATCGCCTTGCCCGGCTGGTCGCCGAACGCGGCCTTGCAGCGCTCGGCCCAGCGCAGCGACAGTTCCATTGCGCGCTCGATCTCCTTGCGCTCGGCAGGAAGCGCCGTGCACTCGTCAAGCTGCATCTGGATATCGGAATCGAGCAGGCCCTGGATTTCGATCGACCGCTCCGGCGTCATTTCATAGGCCGCGCCATCGATATGCGAACGGAAGGTGACGCCCTTTTCAGTAAGCTTTCTGAGCTTCGACAGCGACATGACCTGAAAGCCGCCGCTGTCGGTGAGGATCGGATGCGGCCAGCGCGCGAATTCATGCAGGCCGCCGAGCCGTGCCACGCGTTCGGCACCGGGCCGCAGCATCAAATGGTAGGTATTGCCAAGGATGATGTCGGCGCCGAGATCGCGCACCTGATCCATATACATGGTTTTCACGGTGCCGCCGGTGCCGACGGGCATAAAGGCTGGTGTGCGGATTTTGCCGCGCGGCATCGAAATTTCGCCGCGCCGCGCCTTGCCGTCCGTGGCGAGGAGCCTGAAGGAAAATTCAGCGGTCATCGGTCTTGCCTGAACAGCAGGCCGGCGTCGCCGTAGGAATAAAAACGATAGCCGGTTTCAATGGCATGGGCATAGGCCGCGCGCATGGTTTCCAGCCCGGAAAATGCCGAGACCAGCATAAACAGCGTCGAGCGCGGGAGATGAAAATTGGTCATCAGCATATCGATAACCCGAAACCGGTAGCCGGGCGTGATGAAAATATCGGTCGGGCCGGACCACGCGGCCAGCCGGCC
Organism: Mesorhizobium sp.; assembly: GCA_049647745.1. Classification (GTDB taxonomy): domain Bacteria; phylum Pseudomonadota; class Alphaproteobacteria; order Rhizobiales; family Rhizobiaceae; genus Mesorhizobium. Next base: position 43,975 of record JBARYG010000151.1, on the reverse strand, counting down.
GTCTTCACCGGCGGCGCTTTCTAGGAGGCGCAGCGACGTGGTGCCGACGGCAACGATGCGCCCGCCCCGCGCTTTGGCCGCGTTAAGCGCCTCGGCCACGGCCTCCGAAATGAAGCCAGTCTCGGCATGCATCTTATGATCGGCCGTGTCGTCGGCCTTGACCGGCAGGAAAGTCCCCGCCCCGACATGCAGCGTGACGAAGCGGCGCTCGATGCCGGCTGCGTCGAGCTTGGCAAAAAGTTCCGGCGTAAAATGCAGGCCGGCGGTGGGGGCTGCCACCGCACCTTCCTCGTTGGCATAGATCGTCTGGTAGTCGCGACGGTCGCGCTCGTCGTCGTCGCGCTTCGAGGCGATATAGGGCGGCAGCGGAATATGGCCTACCGCATGCAGCGCCTCGTCCAGAAAGGGACCGGAAACGTCGAAGCCGAGCAGTACCTCGCCACCCTCGCCCTTTTCCAGAACGGTCGCGTCCAACTGACCGAGAAAGCAGGAATTCCCGTCATGACCGAAATGGATGCGGTCGCCGGCGGCCACCCGCTTGCCGGGCCGCATGAAGGCCAGCCAACGGTCGGGCGCGGTGCGCATATGCAGCGTCGCCTCGACCTGCGCCACCGTTTCGCCGCGTCGCCGCATGCCCTTCAACTGGGCGGGCAAAACCTTGGTGTCGTTGAACACCAGCACGTCGCCGGCCTTGAGCAGCGACGGCAGATCGCGAACGACCCTGTCTTCCACGCGCTTACCCGGCCTGACCACCGCCAGGCGTGCGCTGTCGCGCGGCAAAGCGGGCCGCAGGGCAATCCGCTCTTCCGGCAGATCGAAATCGAACAAATCCACTTTCATGGCAGCGGCAATAGCCTGATCTTGGCCACACCGCTACTGTCATTGCTGTCGCGGTGTTCTCGCAACTATGCCAACAGGGAGTCATGCCATGACCAAGGTGCGTGTTTGCGGCTTTTCCGTTTCGCTCGACGGCTTCGCCGCTGGGCCGGAGCAGAGCCTGGAATATCCGTTAGGCAAGCGGGGCCCGGAACTGTTTCAATGGTTCTTCGGCACAAAGACCTTCCGTGCCATGACCGGGAAGGAAGGCGGGTCTTCCGGCACCGACGAGCGATACGCCGCCGCAGCGATGGCGGGATTCGGCGCTTTCATTCTCGGCCGCAACATGTTCGGCCCGGTGCGCGGCGAATGGCCGGATGACAAATGGAAAGGCTGGTGGGGCGACAATCCACCCTACCATGCGCCTACCTTCATCCTGACGCATCACCCGCGCGCGCCGATCGAGATGGAGGGCGGTACGACTTTCCACTTCGTCACCGACGGTATCGAATCCGCGCTTGCCCAAGCGAGGGCGGCAGCCGGCGATCTCGACGTCAAGATCGGCGGCGGCGTTTCGACGGTGAGACAGTATCTTCAGGCCGGCGTCGTCGACGAGATGCACCTAGCCATATCGCCGGTCGTGCTGGGAAAGGGCGAGAACCTGTTCGCCGAGCTGGATTTACCGGCAATGGGCTTTTCGGTCGTCGAAAACACGCCGAGCAAGCACGCAACCCATGTCGTGCTGGCGAAGCGCTGAAGCCCTTCAGAAAATCCTGATCAGTAGGGCTCCAGCGAGCAGCAGCACTGCGCCAATGAGGCGGCCGAGCGAGATTTCGCGCACCGCCATGCCGAGAAAACCGATGCGGTCGAGCACCATGCCGGCCAGCAACTGGCCCGCCACCAAAAACGCCATCAGCGCGGCAGCGCCGATGCGGGGTGTCAGGATAGTCGAAAGCGTGACGTAAAAGCCGCCAAGCATGCCGCCGGCGACGTACAGCCAGGGCGCCGGCGCCTGCCAGTCAAGCGAGATGCCCTGCACCCGCACCAGCACCACCGCGATGATGCCGAGCACGATGGTGCCCGACAGGAACGAAAACGCGGCGGCCGCGACCGGCATGCTCAGGTCGCGCGCCAGTTGCGCGTTGATCGGTGCCTGCACGGCGATGAAGGCGCCCGACAAGATGCCGAGCATCGACCACAGAACGCCCATCATCGCCGTTTTCGCCCTGCTTCGCGCTTATTCGGCGACGTCAGCGGCGACCTTCATCGATACGATCGTATCGGGATCCTGCACCGGTTCGCCACGCTTGATCTTGTCGACGTTTTCCATGCCTTCGATGACCTGACCCCAGACGGAATACTGGCGGTTGAGGAAAGAGGCATCGGCAAAGCAGATGAAGAACTGCGAGTTGGCCGAGTTCGGATTCTGCGACCGGGCCATGGAACAGGTGCCCCGCCCGTGGTTGACGTTGGAAAATTCGGCCTTGAGGTCCGGCTTGTCGGAGCCGCCCATGCCGGCGCGCGAAGGGGCGAAATCCTTGGCTCCGGTCTTGCCGAACTTCACGTCGCCGGTCTGCGCCATGAAGCCGTCGATGACGCGGTGGAACACCACGCCGTCATAGGCGCCTTCGCGCGCAAGTTCCTTGATGCGGCCGACATGGCCCGGCGCCAGGTCGGGAAACAATTCAATGACGACCCTGCCCTTGCTCGTTTCCATGATGAGGGCGTTTTCACGATCCTTGATTTCAGCCATGTCAGAAATATCCTTTTAAAACAAATGTATCGGTTTCGATCTGCTACTTGCCATCGGCGGCGATGCGTACCTTGAGCATGCTGTCGGGGTTTTCGACGACGCCGTTCTGCGCCTCATCGCCCTTCTTGATCTTGTCGACCAGTTCCATGCCGCTCTCGACCGTGCCGATGATGGTGTACTGGCCATCCAGCGAAGGGGCCGGCGCAAACATGATGAAGAACTGCGAATTGGCCGAGTTGGGGTCTTGCGAGCGGGCCATGCCGACGACGCCGCGCACGAAATGTTCGCTGGTCGAGAATTCGGCCGGCAAATCGGGCAGGTCGGAGCCGCCGGTGCCGATCGCCTCGGCATTGTAACCGTCCTTGGTGTCGCCGTAGCGCACGTCGCCGGTCTGCGCCATGAAGCCGTCGATGACGCGGTGAAAGGCGACGTTGTCATAGGCGCCGTCGCGGACCAGCTTCTTGACCTGCGCAACATTCTTGGGCGCGAGGTCGGGGCGAAGCGCCACGGTCACGTCGCCGTCCTTGAGCGTGATGATCATGGTGTTTTCCGGATCGGCGGCGAAAGCCGAATGGGAAGCGGTCACCAGACCGGCAAGGACAACGAAGGAAGCGACGATCTTCATCAACTGCATGGGGGCTACTCCGAAACTCTATTTCGCGAATTTGGCGATGAGGGCGCCAGCGACCGCCGCCGGCACGAAGGGGCGAATGTCCCCGCCCATCGAGGCTATCTGGCGGACCAATGTGGCGGTAATCGTGCGTACGGACGGGCTTGCCGGCAAAAACACCGTCTGCAAGTCGGGCGCCATGGTCTCGTTCATGCCGGCCATCTGCATCTCGTAGTCGAGATCGGTGCCGTCGCGCAGGCCGCGAATCATGATGGAAGCGTTGTGCTTTTTAGCCGCCGCGATGACCAGCCCGTCGAAAGCGACGACCCTGATGCGCGCGCCATCCCTGCCGAATTCGTCGCGCGCCGCCTTCTCGATGAGCAAAACCCGCTCCTCGAAGGAAAACAGCGGCGTCTTGCCGGGATGGATGCCGATCGCGGCATAGACGATGTCCGCCACCGCCAGCGACGCCTTCAGCACATCGAGATGGCCGTTGGTCAGCGGGTCGAAGGAGCCAGCGTAAAGGGCGATGCGTTCAATCATGGCAGGTGCTTCTAAAGGCAGGCTCAAACAAAGGCAAATGCGATGAACGCCAGATGAACAGCCTGATCACGGAACCTTCACAGAGCGTTCACTACCGTGATCCTTACCGAAATGAAACCAAGTCCCTACCTGAACGTTAACAGAGCAGGAGATTAGGAAAATGATGATCTACATGCTTGCCATTGCCATGACCGCCGCCATGCTGATCGCAACCATATTCGGCCTGCATCAGGAAGCGCAACGCGTTCGCATCAAGGCCAAGAACCCGCGGTCGGGCGGTTTCGACCTGCCCAATCGCCGTTACTGAACCTTTTTTCCGCTAAACGTCCCGCGCCGGCCCATCGGGCCGGCGTTCCAGAAACAGATCAATCTCCACCTTCAGAATTCGTTTCGGTGCCCGGATCGCCTGCCGCGATTTCCTCGGCGTCGTCGTCGGATTGCGGCTCCGAAATCCGCTCCACCGAAACAACCTTCTCGCCCTCGGCCGTATTGAAGATGGTCACGCCCTTGGTGGCTCGGCTGGCGAAGCGAATACCCGCGACCGGAACGCGGATGACCGTACCGCCGTCGGAGACCAGCATGATCTGATCGTCATCGCCGACAGGGAACGCCGCCACCAGCCTGCCGATTTCCTCGACCTTGGACACGTCGGTGGCGCGAATGCCCTTGCCGCCACGATTGGTCAGCCGGAAATCATAGGAGGACGAGCGCTTACCGTAGCCGAACTCCGTCACGGTCAGCACGAACTGCTCGTGCCCTTTCAGGAACTCATAGCGCTCGTCGGAAAGCTGGGCCTCCTCGCCGACATCCTCGTTGGTCAGCGCGATTTCCTCTTCCTCGCCATTGCCGGAAAGCAGCCGCCTCTCCGCCGCCGAGCGCTTCAGATAGGCCGCGCGCTCCGACGGCGCCGCGTCGACGTGCTCGATAATGGACATCGAGATGACGCGGTCGGTATCCGCCATGGCGATGCCGCGAACGCCGACCGAGTTTCGGCTTTGGAAAACGCGCACGTCGCCTACCCGGAAGCGAATACACTGGCCTGAATTCGCGGTCAGGAGCACGTCGTCATTGTCAGCGCAGGTTTCGACGCCGAGTATCTCGTCGCCTTCCTCCTCCAGCTTCATGGCGATCTTGCCGTTGCGGTTGACCTGGACGAAATCCGACAGCTTGTTGCGGCGGACCGTGCCGCGCGTGGTCGCGAACATCACGTCCAGGTCGCCCCAGCTTGTCTCGTCCTCGGGCAGCGGCATGATGGTGGTGATGCGCTCGTTCTGCTCAAGCGGCAGCATGTTGATCAGCGCCTTGCCGCGCGATTGCGGGTTGCCGATCGGCAGGCGCCAGACCTTTTCCTTGTAGACGATGCCGCGCGAGGAGAAGAACAGCACCGGCGTATGCGTGTTGGCGACAAACAGCCGGGTGACGAAATCCTCGTCCTTGGTCGACATGCCGGAGCGGCCTTTGCCGCCACGGCGCTGCGCCCGGTAGAGCGACAGCGGCACGCGCTTGATGTAGCCGGTGTGGCTGACGGTGACGACCATATCCTCACGCTGGATCAGGTCCTCGTCGTCCATGTCCGAGCCGCCATCGGCAAGCTCGGTACGGCGTGGCGTGCCGAACTCGTCGCGCACGGCGATCAGTTCGTCCTTGACGATCTGCTGGATGCGCGCGCGGGAGGACAATATGTCGAGATAGTCCTTGATCTCGTCGCCGATGGTGTTCAGTTCGTCGGCGATTTCGTCGCGTCCGAGCGCGGTCAGGCGCTGCAGGCGCAATTCGAGGATGGCGCGGGCCTGTTCCTCGGAGAGATTGTAGGTGCCGTCGTCATTGATGCGGTGGCGAGGATCGTCGATCAAAAGGATCAGCGATTCGACTTCACCGGACGGCCAGCGCCGCTCCATCAACTGCTCGCGCGCCGTCTGGGGATCGGGTGCGGTGCGGATGAGCTTGATGACCTCGTCGATATTGGCCACGGCGATCGCCAGGCCGACGAGGATATGGGCGCGGTCTCGCGCCTTCTTCAACAGGAACTTGGTGCGCCGGCTGATCACCTCTTCGCGGAAGCCGATGAAGGCTTTCAGCATGTCGGTGAGGTTCATCACCTCCGGCTTGCCGCCGTTCAGCGCGACCATATTGGCGCCGAACGAGGTCTGCAGCGGCGTATAGCGATAAAGCTGGTTGAGGATGACCTCGGCGTTGGCGTCGCGCTTCAGCTCGACGACGACGCGGTAGCCTTGGCGGTCGCTCTCGTCGCGGATGTCGGAAATGCCCTCGATGCGCTTGTCGCGCACCAGTTCGGCCATCTTCTCGATCATCGTCGCCTTGTTCACCTGATAGGGAACTTCGGTGATGACGATGGATTCGCGGTCGTTGCCGCGAGCCTCGACGCTGGCGCGACCGCGCATGACGATCGAGCCGCGGCCGGTGGTGTAGGCGCTGTAGATGCCGGAACGGCCAAGCACGATACCGCCGGTCGGGAAGTCCGGCCCCGGAATGATCTCCATCAATTCCGACAAATCCATCGCCGGATTGTCGATCAGCGCCATGGCGCCATCGCAGACCTCGCCGAGATTATGCGGCGGGATGTTGGTCGCCATGCCGACGGCGATGCCGCCCGAACCGTTGACCAGCAGGTTGGGAAAGCGTGCCGGCAGAACCTTCGGTTCGCTGCCGGAAGCATCGTAGGTATCCTGGAAATCGACGGTCTCCTTGTCGATGTCTTCCAGCAGTTCATGCGCAACCTTGGCGAGGCGCGATTCGGTGTAGCGCATCGCCGCCGGCGGATCGCCGTCGATGGAGCCGAAATTGCCCTGCCCGTCGATCATCGGCACGCGCATCGACCAGTCCTGCGCCATGCGTACCAAGGCGTCGTAGATCGAGGCGTCGCCGTGGGGGTGGTATTTACCCATCACGTCGGCGACGGGTCGCGCCGACTTCACATATTTGCGGTTCCAGTGGTAACCGCTCTCATGCGCGGCATAGAGGATGCGGCGGTGCACCGGCTTCAGCCCGTCGCGCACATCGGGCAGCGCCCGGCTGACGATGACGCTCATGGCGTAATCGAGGTAGCTGCGCTGCATCTCCTCGATAATGGAGATGGGTTCGATGCCTGTCGGGCCGCCTTCGGCACCGCGAGGTGGGTTTTGGTCAGTCAAATCGGATCACGCAAGATTAAGGAATCACTGATCGTTTATATAGGAACGCCAGTAATTTCTCCAATGGTTCCGACGGTTTTCCAGAACTGAATCCTGTCGGGATTTCAAATGGATATGCGAGATTTATCCAAACTGCGACAGCATGCCCGCCAGGGCATCGGAGGCACCGCCGCCCGCATCACCCGTGAACGGGGCTGGCGCGGTGCCCGCGATAACGCTAGCCTGCTGGCGAGGGGAAGCGCCGGTGCCTAGTTTCGACAGCCTTTTCAACGCCTTCGTCACCATTTTGGTGACCATCGACCCGCCGGGCCTCGCCCCGCTTTTTCTGGCGGTGACGCGCGGCATGAACCGCGACGAGCGCCGGCAGGTTTCCATCCGCGCCTCGGTCATCGGCTTCGCCGTCATGGCACTGTTTGCGGTTGCCGGAGCTTCGATTCTGTCGATTTTCGGCATTACACTGCCCGCCTTCAGGGTGGCCGGCGGCTTCCTGCTGTTCTTCATCGCCTTCGAGATGGTGTTCGAGCGGCGGCAGGACCGGAAGGAAAAGATCTCCGACGTCGCCATCACCAAGGACATGATCCACAACATCGCCGCCTTTCCGCTGGCGATCCCGCTGATCGCCGGCCCTGGCGCGATCTCGGCGACGGTCCTGCTTTCCGGATCGTTCCCGGGTTTCGTGGCGCAGGCGGCGCTGGTGGGCATCATCCTCGCCTGCCTTCTCGTTACCTATCTGGTGTTCATCCTGTCGGAGCGCATCGACCAGTTCCTGGGGCAGACGGGACGCTCGATCCTGACGCGCCTGCTCGGCGTCATCCTGGCGGCGCTGGCCGTGCAGTTCGTCGCCGACGGCATCAAGGCGCTGATGACGGGTTGAGGCAGTTCAGCCTGCGGCGACCTGCTTCTTGCGGCGCTCGTAGAACATGGCCAGCGTCTCGGCCGTCAGGGCAGGCTTTTCCTCGCCCTCGATCTCGATCGTGTTGGCGACCGTCATCAGGTACTGCCCCGGCCCCTTGTCCTCCATGGACAACAGCGTCACCCGCAACCTGACCCGCGAGCCCACCCTGACCGGCGCCAGGAAGCGCACCTTTTCGAGCCCGTAATTGAAGGCCGCTTGCGTATTTTCGGGGATCACCCCCATCTCCTGGCTGAGACAGCCGATAATCGACAAGGTGAGATAGCCGTGGGCGATGGTGGTGCGGAAGGGGCTTTGGCGCCTCGCCCGCACCGGATCGATATGGATCCACTGGCGGTCGCCGGTGCATTCCGCAAACTGGTCGATCCGGGCCTGATCGACCACCATCCAGTCCGATACGCCCAGTTCCTGGCCTTCCATGGTCCTGAGTTGCTCATAGGTCGGCGGTATCCGGTTCATATCCCGCGTTCTTCTCCATTCTGTGCGTCTGTATCGAACCTTCGCAGGCTACGCTTGTAAATTCGGTCCGTGCCGCTTCAGTTCCCTGTCAAACCACTCTTCGGCGCGCGGATGTCTTATTTATTTTTCTCGTAGCCATCACGAATTTCGGTCATCGCTTCTTTGATGCGGGCGCGCAGGATATCAATCGACTCGGTGCCCGATTTCTTGACCATCTCGGCCACTTCCCCGGCGTTGCCGAGCGTGCTCTCAAAGGCTTTCCTGGCAAACTCCGCCTGCCTCGTGATCAATTCCTTCGGATTACCCGGCGCGCGGTAATTCCTGGCCATTTCAGTGGCCTCGCGCAGCGTTTCTTCCAGCATTTCGCGCTGCCTGCTCATCACCGAGGCGGTGCCGGAAGCCGTCACCCTGGCGGATTTCTCCAGCGCTTCGAGGTTCTTGCGGTGGTGATCGAGGATGGCTTCGACATCGACATGCGGAAGCTTCAGATCGTGGCCGAATTTCGTGAACATATCCATGAAGGAGGGTGTTGCCGATGGTTTGGCCATGATTGTCTTCTCCCTGATGCCGAGGTTGGGCACGACAGGTATGAGAATAGACAAGCCGTCGACATCGTCAATGCGCGAGCAACAGCAGTTCGGCGGAATAGAGCGCCAGGCCGGCGAGCCCGCCGATGATCATGCCGTTGAAACGGATATATTGCAGGTCGCGCCCTATGTTGATTTCGATCAGCCGGGTGAGTTGCGCCAGATCCCAACGTTTGACCTGATCGGCGATGAATTTGGACACGCCGCTCTTCTGGCTCTCGACGAAGGAGGACAGCGCCACGACGAAGCCCTTGTTCATGTCGGCACGGATGGCGGCATCTCCAGTCAGATGTTTTCCGACCTCCACGAACATGCCGGCAAGATGCGCCCTGATCATCGAGTTCGGCGCCTGCGCGTCCTGTTCGATGAATTCGCGCAGGCTCGACCACATGGCATGCGCCATGTCGCGCAGTTCGGGGCGGGCGAGGAAATCGCGCTTCAGCTTTTCGGCGCGCCTTGCGTAGCTTTTCGAGGTCTTCAGGCGCTCGATGAAGGCTTCGACGAAGCGGTCGAACTCGCCGCGCATCGGGTGATCGGGGTCCGCCCTCACCTCCTCCAGCAGCGAGCCGGCGGAAGCAACAATCTTCTTCAGCAGATAGGCGTCGGCACGGAAGAGATTGAACAGCGACGGCAGTTCCTCCCTGATCTTTTCGCGCATGACCGCCAATGCCTGTTCGTCGCTTAGAAAGCGGCCAATCACCTTGGTGAACTCGTCGAACAGCTTCTGGTGGCGGCGGTCGTCGGTGAAGGCAGACAGCAATTCGGCGGCAAGCGGCGCCAGTTGCACCTTTTCCACCTGCTCCATCATACGGCTGGTAAAGAAGCCGCGCAGGCCCGATTGCTCGATCGCGTCCAGCGTCTGTGGCACCAGCCGGGCGACGAAGCGCGACAGGCCGGCGGCGCGCCCGGCGTCCGACAGCCAATCCGCGACGAGGGCGGCGAAGTCGACCTCATCGAGTTTTTCGCGCACCGGTCCGGGAGCCAGAAAATTCATCTCGATGAAGCGGCCGAGATTGTCGGCAATGCGGTTCTGGTTCGCCGGAATGATGGCGGTGTGGGGGATCGGCAGGCCGAGCGGCCGGCGAAACAGTGCGACCACCGCATACCAGTCGGCCAGCCCACCGATGGTGGCGGCCTCGGCGAAAGCGGCGACGAACCCCAGCCACGGCCAGCGGCCCTGAAACGACTTGGCGACGGCAAAAACCAGAACGCACAACGCCAGCGAGACAGCCGCAACGAACTTGGTGCGGCGCAAGGCGGCGAGCTTCGCTGCGGATTGATCGGTGAATTCGGAAACGGGCGACGCTTGTGCCATCTTCATGCGCCCCAGATAGGGTCTGAGCCGGCCGGGTGCCACACTCGAAGCCGGCCGGTCAAATCCGCTTGGCCAGCCGCCTGAACCAGGCCATGGCCGGCATTTCGACGAACCGCCAGGTAAGCCAGGAAGCGATGATCGTAGCCGCAAGCATCAGCACCACGGCGGCAAGCCCGAGCCATGGCCTGTCCGGCGTGACGCCGACGGTCTCGGTGCCATGCACGACCATTGGGCCGACGAGATCGGCGCCGAATTTCTTGTCGACCAACCCGGCGACGTTGATGATCCGGCCCTGCACGAAGATATGCAGCATGTAGATCGAATAGGAGAGCGTGCCCAGCAACAGGAAGAAACGGCTGCGCAGCAGCGCGCTCACCAGCCCGCCCTCATGGGCGAAGATGTAGAGCGCCACGGTGAACAGGAACGGCGCGGCGATGCCGCCCGCGTTGCCGCCGAAGTCCATGACGAAGCGACCGATCGCCACCAGAATGCACAGTTCGGCGACGGTCCAGCCAAGCCGGTTGGCTCCGCCCGCAGCCGCAGCCTTTTCCTCGACCAGCGTGTCGTGCAGGAACCAGGCCAGCAACGCGCCGGCCGAAAAGCCGTAGAGGCAGCGGACAAGGCCCAGATGGTATGTCGCGTCCATGTTGGTCGGCGAGTAGGCGGCCAGCACGAACGGCCCGGCCACCAACATGGCGCACAGCACCAGCCAGCCACGCCGGCCCGCTGCGAAAACGACGCCTGCGAAAACGAGATAGGCGAAGAATTCCGACGAAATGCTCCAGCTCGGCCCGTTCCATGTAAGCTGGCTGGCAACGCCGGTGCCCTGCAAGAGCAACAGGTTGATAGCGAGATTGCCGAAACTGTTCTCGCCCGTGAAGGGCGGTGGCGCGCCGGCGCCCTGCAATTGCGGCAAAAGCAGCCTGACGATCTCGAAAGCGACGAACAGGCCAAGCACGAAAAGGTGAAGCGGATAGAGCCTGCCGAAGCGAACCAGCACGAAACGCGCGACCTGCCGCGGCTCGCCCAGCCGCCGGCCATAGTTGCCGGCAATGACGAAGCCCGACAGGACGAAGAAAAAGTCGACGAACAGATAGGACGATCCGACGAAAGCGCTCTGCGAAAGCGCCGCACTGGTCGGGAAATGCAGCAGCGCCACCAGAAGCGCGCAGATGCCGCGCCATGAATCGAGAACACTGAAGCGTTCGTCCGTGGCGGCGGATGCCCGGCTCTTGGCCGAAGACAAGGGCTGTATCAAAAGCGCCGACTGCGTCATCCTGATCCACATCCTGTTTCCGGAGCCAGCGCCGAGGCCCGCCCGGACCCGTTTGCACAACGCCATGCAGAACCCGTGCCAGGCCGGAATTTTCGCACGTTCACGAGCGGTTTATCCGCCGACCTGCCTTTGGCGCTTCTCCTGAAGCGCTTTTGCTTCTATACGCGCCTTTCCGGTCGAATTCGTTAACCGCACCCCGTGAAACAAACCGAGGAACCGTGATGGCGAACTCCAACATCGATCACGCCTTTACCGCCCGCGACAAGACAGGCGCTTCGCTGGAACCGACCTATGCCGGCGCGCTGTCCTTCATGCGGCGCAAATATTCCAAGGACGTGAAGGGCGCGGACGCCGTGGTCTGGGGCATCCCCTTCGATGCGGCCGTCACCAACCGACCGGGCGCGCGCTTCGGGCCGCAGGCCATCCGCCGCGCAGCCGCCATCCTCGACAACGACCCGCAATATCCGTTTGCCCGCGACCTGTTCCAGCATCTCGCCGTGGTTGACTATGGCGACTGTCTGCTCGACAGCGGCAACCACCAGAAAACGCCCGCCACCATCGAGCGCGAGGCAGGGAAAATCCTGAAATCAGGGGCGTTCCTGCTGACGCTCGGCGGCGACCATTTCGTCACCTGGCCGCTGCTCAAGGCACATGCCGCCATCCATGGCCCGCTGGCGATGGTGCAGTTCGACGCCCATCAGGACACCTGGCCGGACGACGGCAAGCGCATCGACCACGGTTCCTTCGTCGGCCGCGCCGTCAAGGAGGGCATCATCGACCCCGATCGCTCGATTCAGGTCGGCATCCGCACGCACGCGCCGGAAACCTGCGGCATCAAGATCCTGTACGGCTACGAGATCGAGGAGATGCGGGCATCCGATATCGCCTACGCCATCGTGGAACGCACCGGCGGCAGAAAGACCTATCTGACGTTCGACATCGACTGCCTCGATCCGGCCTACGCGCCGGGAACCGGCACGCCGGTCGCCGGCGGGCCTTCATCGGCGAAAATTCTTTCCACGCTGCGGCAACTCGGCCAGATCGATATCGTCGGCGCCGACGTCGTGGAGGTTGCGCCCGCCTACGATCATGCCGATATTACGGCCATCGCCGCTTCCACCATCGCCATGCAGTATCTCGGCCTGCTGGCGGAGCGCAAGGCACGGCTCGAAGACGGCGAAAACGGCGCTGCGGCGTTGAATCCGGGAAGCGGTATATGATCTTGAACCTTCAGGCATTTTTGGCAGGCGAACGGCAATGAAACCGAAAATCTTCATCGACGGCGAACACGGCACGACCGGGCTGCAGATCCGCACGCTGCTGGCCGGTCGCGACGATGTGGAAATCATCTCGATTCCGACCGAGCGCCGCAAAGAAACGGCCGCGCGCGCCGAATACCTCAACGCCGCCGATGTCGCCATCCTTTGCCTGCCGGACGACGCGGCGCGCGAAAGCGTCTCGCTGATCGCCAACGACACCACACGGGTGATCGACGCTTCGACGGCGCACCGCGTGGCGGAAGGCTGGACCTACGGCTTCGCCGAAATGGATAGACAACAGCCGCAGGCAATCGCCTCCGCCAAGCGCGTAGCCAACCCCGGCTGCTGGCCACAGGGGCCGATCGCGACACTGCGCCCGCTGATCGCGGCGGGGCTGTTGCCGGCCGACTATCCGGTCACCGTCAACGGCGTCACCGGCTATTCCGGCGGCGGCCGCCCGATGATCGAGGACTATGTCGCCAAGGGCGAGGATGCGCCGGAATTCCTGCCCTACGGCCTCACGCTCCACCACAAGCATGTGCCCGAACTCAAGACATATGCCAGGCTTTCGCACGACCCGATCATGCAGCCGGCGGTCGGCAATTTCGCGCAAGGCATGCTGACAGTGGTGCCGCTGCAACTCGGCAGCCTGGATCGCGTGCCGAAGGGCGCCGAGCTTCATGAAGCCATCGCCGATCATTTTTCCGGCATCGACGGTGGCGTGGTCGAGGTCGCTCCCTTCGAAAAGGTGGAACGGCTGCCGGAAATCGACCCCGAGCATTTCAACGGCACCAACCGCATGAAACTCTATGTCTTTGCCAATGACGACCGGGCGCAGGCATTGCTTGTCGCGATCTACGACAATCTCGGCAAAGGTGCTTCCGGGGCTGCGGTGCAGAACATGGACCTGATGCTCGGCCTCCATTCTTGAGCGAGCCGCCAGCCTTTCCGCGCCGCTGGAAGATCGACGGCGCGGTGCTGATTGCCGAGACGTTTTCCAGCCGTATCTGGAAAGTTTTCCGCTCCGACGGAAGCGTCGCCGTCGTCAAGGCCCTGAAACCGTTCGACGATGTCGGGGACGAATTGCGCGGCGCGCATTTTCTGAAATGGCGCAATGGCGAAGGAGCCGTGCGCCTGCTCGGTCGGGATCAGCGCAAGATGCTGCTCGAATATGGCGGCGAGCAGTTGCTGACGGCGGTGCTCGATGCCGAAAGCGACGAGACTGCCACCGAAATCGCGGCCGATGTGCTGGCAAGGCTGCATCGTCCGTCGGAGCGCCCTGCCCCTGCCCAGATTCAGCCGCTGCGCGAGCGTTTTGCCGCCCTGTTTAGCATGGCAAAAATGGCCGGCGAAACAAGGCATTGCTCCATTTACGCCGAAGCGGCGAAACTGGCCGCCTCACTCCTGGACGATAGCCCTATCGAGGTGCCCCTGCACGGCGACCTGCATCATGACAACATTGTGCTCAGCCAGCGCGGATGGCTTGCCATCGATCCGAAAGGCGTGCTCGGCGATCCGGGATTCGACGCCGCCAATCTTTTCTATAATCCGCTCGATCGCGATGCGCTTTGCAGCGACCCGGAGCGGATCGCGCGAATGGCGCAGACCTTGTCTCGCACCCTGAAACAGGACCCGCGGCGCCTTCTCGACCATGCTTTCGCCTATGGCTGCCTGTCCGCCGCATGGCATGGCGAGGACGGCAACGCAAAGGACGAGAACCGCGAACTTGCGGTCGCCCGGTCAATCCGTACTGTCCGCGCTAACTTCTGAGCTCGATCTCGTGGGGCAGCGGATAAGCCCCTTTAGTGCCGCGCCAATGAGCTGCGGCAAACCCCAGCACCACCAGCGCAAAGGCCTGATGCGTCAGCGCCATATCCATCGGCACGTGCATCACCAGCGTGCCGATGCCCAGTGTGGCTTGCAGCAGGACCAGCAGGAACAGGATGGCGGCCCGGCGCGCATGCGTCGTGCCCGGCTGGCGACGGAAGGTCGCCACCATCTGCCAGAGCGCCACGACAAAGACGACGTAGGCACCGACACGGTGGATGAACTGCACGGTCTTGGGATTCTCGAACAGGTTGCGCCAGGCCGGTTCAAGAATGAACAAATCTCCTGGAATGACCTTCCCGTCCATCAGCGGCCAGGTGTTGTAGCTGAGGCCGGCATGGAGGCCAGCCACCAGCCCGCCGAGATAAAGCTGGATCAGGACCAGAATAACCAGAACGCCCGCAAGCCGTTGCGTCGAGCGGTCCGCCGCCGGCTGGGAATGCGGGGCGAGGCCGCGCGCCACCACCATGGTCGCGGTGAAAATGAAGGCCGCCAGCGTCAGGTGCGTCGCCAGCCGATACTGGCTGACGTCGACCCGGTTGACCAGGCCCGACGCCACCATCCACCACCCGACCGCGCCTTGCAGACCTCCGAGCAGCAGGATGCCGACCAGTTTCGGCCCAAGGCCGCGTTCGATGCGGCGCGTCACGGCGAAATAGAGCAGCGGCAGCGCGAAGATGAAACCGACGCCGCGCGCCAGCAGCCGATGTGCCCACTCCATCCAGAAGATCGACTTGAAGGCATCCAGCGTCATGCCCTTGTTCATCTCGGTATATTGCGGAATCTGCTGGTATTTCTGGAACTCCTCCTGCCACTCCGCATCGTTGAGCGGCGGGATGGCGCCATGGATCGGATTCCATTCGGTGATCGACAGACCGGACTCGGTCATACGCGTCGCGCCGCCGACGATCACCAGCGAAAACAGCACCGCAAGCACGGCATAAAGCCACCAGCGCACAGCGGCGCGGTTGCGCAGGTCACGGTCCTTGGCCGCGATTGGCGCGGCGGCGGCAGTAGCGGCCATCAAGCTTCCCCGAACAGATCGAAGTTGGCGGAGTGGTGGACCATTGCGCCGACGCTGACAAGCCCGCATGGCGCGGCACGCCGTCGCGCAGCCTTTCGCGGGTTGCGCGACCAGCCGTCAGGCCTTATGCGGTGCGCTGCAGAGAGGCTTCAGCCATGCCCATTCGATTGAAAAAACTGATCGGGACCGTGCTTCTGGTGGCGCTGGTCATCGTCTACGCGCTGGTCGCGACGATCGTTGCGGTTGCGCAGCTTTCGCAGTCCGGCCCTCTGGCGCACTTCCTGTTCTTCCTGTTCAGCGGCATCTTGTGGGTGTTGCCCGCTATGGGCATCATCAAATGGCTGATCCTCGAGCCTCGGCCGAAGAACTAGGTCTATACGGTCACGACCCTCTTGCCGGCGTTGGCCAGCGGCGTGGTGACGCCCGACAGCATTGTGCGGATGTGGGCGAGGTTCTGATAGCGGCCATTGATCGAGATGCGCGGCAAAGCGTGCAGGAAGTTGGCATGTTCGGCGCGAAGCACGCCGTGGCGCGTCGTCACCGCCGAGGCATAGCCCGCCTCGCGTGCCAGTCCCACTTCGCGATAGCCGACGGCACGGGCGTAGCCGTAAGGATACGCGAGATGGCGCGGCATCTCGCCCAACTGCCGCTTCAGGATGCTGCGCCCGCCCTCGATCTCACGGCGCGCGCACGGCTCCGCCAACCGCTTGAGGTTGTAGTGGCAAACGGTGTGGGCGCCGATGGTCACCAGCGGGTGGGCTGCGGCGGCTCGCAATTCATCCCAGTTCATCAGCGTTTTGCGGCGTGGCTCATCCGCATCGACGCCGCCCGAGCGCGCCAGGTCGCGCAGCAGCGCGCACTGCTCTTCTTCCTGCACTTCGAGCGCCAGATAATCGTGCAGGCGCATGTTGGCCTGCTGTTTCTTCGCCGGCGTCGAGCAATCGAGCGTGAAAGCACCGCCCCTGGCCGGGACCGACAGGCTCTCGTGCGCGTCGACAATGGCCTCGACCACGTCCCACCACAAATCCGTAGTCCCGTCGATCAGGCCGGACGCGACATAGATGGTGATCGGCGCACCGTGCTTTTCCAGAATGGGCAGCGCTTCGGTGATGTTGTCGCGATAGCCGTCGTCGGCGGTGATCGCCGCGAACTGGCCGCCCTTGCCGCCGGCAAGGATACGCTCGACCGCTTCGTCCATGGAAACAAAGATATAACCGGATGCCTTCATGTCGGCGATCACGGCGTCGAGGAAATCCGGGGCGATGTTGAGGTGACGGTTGACGCCTTTGGGTTTGTCCGGTGTGGCGGTTACCCGATGTAGCATCAATATGGCGCCGATGCCGCCGACGATCGGCCGGGCCAGCGGCGCGAGACCGGTATATCTGGCCATGTTCAGGGCCAGTTTCCGGATCGCTTCGCCCCCGTCGATCATTCCTTCACCTTTTTCGCCTAGGTTCATCCAGGCAGCGGACGCGCCCAAGCGGACCCCGACTGGCGACCAATACGCCCTAAGGATTGAAGGATGGTTGACGCCACCGTGCCATTTGACCGCAAAGAGATGGCGCAACCAGGCATGCCCCTACAGGCCTTCGCGCAATCGCCAGCCCGGCGAACGGTATCGGTCGGCAACGCCGGCGTGCTGGCGGAATATGCCGATTTCTGCAGCACGGCCCTGTCCGCCCCGGCACAGGGCGCGCAATGGGTACGGCACTGGATTGCCGAGGCAGGCCCCGACGCCATCCTTGCCACCTTGAGCCTCGACGGCACGCCGGTTCTTGCGCTCGCGCTGGAAGTCGTGCGCTCCGGCCCCTTCCGTATCGCCCGTTTTATGGGCGGGCGGCACGCAAACGGCAATTTTCCCGCCGCGGACCGGACCTGGCTGATGTCCGCCGTCGTCGACGATATCCAATCCCTGGTCGCCGGGATCGCGAAAGCGCGACCGGACATCGACCTCGTAGCGCTCGAACGGTTGCTGCCGGAACTGGACGGTTTGCCCAACCCACTGGCTTGCCTGCCGAATTTTCCAAGCCCGAATCTGTCGCTGGCGGCCGATCTCGGTGGCGGGTTCGACGATTTTCTTGGCCGCGTCAGCGGCAGGCGCAAGCGCAAGAAGCACCGTTCACAAATCAGGAAATTCGAGGCGGTCGGTGCCTACAGGCGCATCGAAGCGCGCACGCCGCAGGAAGCGCATGCCATGCTGGAGGCTTTTTTCGCCATGAAGGCGGCCCGTTTCAGTACGATGGGCATTGCCGATGTTTTTGGCGACCCGGCAGTTCGGTCCTTCTTCCACGCGCTGTTTTCCGACGCGCTTAAGGAAGAGCCGCCGCTCTTTGTGCTGCACGGGCTGGAGGTCGCAGGCAAGCTCAGGGCAGTGACGGGATCGAGCGTTTCGGCCAAACGCCTGATCTGCGAGTTCGGCGCCATCGCCGAGGACGATCTCGCTCATGCCAGTCCGGGCGATTTCCTGTTTTTCGAAAACATCCAGGAAGCCTGCGACAAGGGTTTCGAGATCTATGATTTTTCCGTCGGCGACGAGCCCTACAAGCGGCTCTGGTGCGACACGGAAGTCCGCCATTTCGAGGTTCTGGCGCCGCTTGCGCCGAAAGGCCGGATGTTGGCGCTCGGCCTGCGCCAAACGGTACGGCTGAAAGCCTTCGTCAAGAACAGTCCGACCATCTGGAGGCTGACCAAGCTGTTGCGCCGCAAGGCGGCGGGGCGAGCCGGTACCTCCGCCGACGGTAATGGCTAACCGCTTTTCTTACGCCGCCGAGCGCCGTCCCGGCATCGGCGTGCCCGGCGTTTCATGGCCTGCCGGCGTCACCATGGTAAGGCCGGGATAGCCGTTTTCGATCAGGCCGGCTACGGCTTGCACCACCTCGTCCCTCGGCTCGATGACGCTGACGAAAACCTCGGCGCCGTCGGCAACCAGCCGGGCGATGCCCTGCGCGTCGGTGGCGCCGCACTCGACGACGACAAGATCGTAGGCGGTCGTCAGCGACTGCATGATGATCGGCAGCCGGTCGGCCGCACGCATGGCGCGCGCGGGATCGGCCGTGCCGACGGGAATCACATGGCAATCCGAATAATGGTCGGCGTGGATGACATCGCTGAATTGCGCTTCGGAGGCGAGCAGATTGGTGATTCCGGGAAACAGCCCGCTATCCAGCAGCGGTGCCGACGCCGCGCCCGAGGCCGTCAGATCGAGCAGCAGGACCCGCAAACCGGCATCCGCCACCTCGCGCGCCACCAACACCGAGCTTGCCGCGGCCTCGTCGCCTTCGGGCGAGACGAAAATGGCCCGCGTGGCACCTGTCGCGATCAGCTTTTCCGCAGCCTTTTCGATGTCGATTTCTCCGATGCCGGGGCGAGCCGGTTCTTCCGGCATGTCCCATTCGGGCAGCCACTCCGGCTGATGCGGCACACTCGGCCCGGCCAACCATTCGGCGGCATCAACTTCCGCCGGCACTTCGGGTTCGGGGCGATGCGCCGGGGCCTCATCCGGCAAGGGTTGACTGACAACGGGCATCTCGACCTGCTCGATCCGCTCCAGCCGGGAACCGGCAGCCGGGCGCATGGCGCGGCCGGAAAACAATTCCTGCAAAAGGGTGACGATCGCCATCATCAGCAGGGATGCGGCGAAGGCAGCACCGACGATCGGCCCTATCTTGGGGAAATAGGCTTCGGACGGCGTCACGGCCCGCGAGAAAATGCGGGCATCGACCGGCAGGTAGTTGCGGTCCTTGCGCGAGGACGCCTCGCGGAAGCGGGTCATGTAGGATTCCAGCAACTGTCGCTGGGCATTGGCCTCGCGTTCCAGCGCATTCAGTTCCACCTGCTGTTCGCCTGCACGGGCCGATTGTGCCTTCAGCTTGTTGAGATCGGAAACAAGCTGGTTCTCCCGCATCTGCGCCGTCTGTGCCTCGGTGGTCAGGCTCTTCAGCACCTTCTGAGCCTCGTTGCGTATCTGGGTGTCGAGGTCGGCGAGTTGCGCCTTCAGCGCACGGATGCGTGGATGGTTGTCGAGCAGCGTGGTCGACAGGTCGGCGATACTGGAATTCAACTGCACCCGCTGCTCGCGCAGGCGCTGGATCAGGCTGGACGACAGCACTTCCGGGAAGGCATCCAGCGAGCCGTCGCCCTGCAGCGCCTTGCGCACGCTTTCGGCGGTGGCCTCAGCCGAAGCACGGCTGGCGCGGACCCGCGTCAACTCGCTCGACAGCTCGGAAAGCTGCTGGGTCGCCAGCACCGAATTGTTGCCGCCCATCAGGAGATCGGATTGGGCGCGGTAGTCGGCGACCTTGGCTTCGGCGGCCTTCACCCGCTTCGACAGGTCGGCGATTTCGGGCGCCAGCCAATCGGTTGCGGCCGAATTCGATTCGATCTTGGCGGCCCCCTGAACGGCAATATAGGCATCCGCGATGGCGTTCGGGATCTCGGCGGCAAGCTTGGGATCTTCCGAGGAAAATTCGATGACGATGACGCGCGATTTTTCAACGCGATAGACATTGAGCTTTTCGCGCATCGCCCTCAGGACGCGTTCTTCCGGCGGAATCTCGTTCGGATCGTTTTTCAGGCCGGCGACGACCAGAAGCCGACCGAACGCGCCCATACCCGCAGCTTCATCGAACTCGGGCAGCCGCGCCAGATCGAGCTTGTCGGCCACTCGCTTGAGGATATCGGTGGAGGAAATCACCTCGACCTGGCTGGTGACGCCTTCCTCGTCGAGGATGGGCTTGTCGACGTCGCCGTTGTTTTCCGGGCGGGTGTAGACGGATTCGCGCGTCTCGATGAGCAAGCGCGTCTCAGCCTTGTAGAGCGGCGTGGCAAGCCATGCGAGCATGAAGGCCAGGCCGGTCACGATCAGCGCCACGGCGACGATGCGGACCCAGTGTCGCGCGAGGCTGGCGAAAAGCTGCCTCAGATCGACATCGATATCTGCCGCTGCGGAATGAGCGCCTGACATTGCATCCGTACTCCGACACTGTAACGGAGGTAGCGTAAACAACTATGGTAACCCACCCGTTAAGGCGGCATTCACGCCTTATTAGCCTCCACTGACAAACCGTAAACGGGCGCGCTTGGCGCGTGATTTCCGCCTTTCCGGCACGGCTTGCGCCCCGGCCCGCCGGCCTTTACCGCCCATTAACCCTAACGGGACGATAACGAACGTCGACTCTTGAAGTCCGCCACGGCGATGGCCGGCATGTCGAAGGTTTGTGTTCCGCGATGAAAAGCACTGCCCCTCTTTTTTGTGTGCTACTCGCCGCCGCGATGGCCGCCGGTTGCTCCAGCTACCGGCCCACGCCAGAGGCATTCCACAAGGTTCTGAACGAGCCATACCGTCTCGGCGCCGGCGACCGCGTTCGCGTCACCGTGTTCGAGCAGGACGGACTGACCAATACCTACAGCGTCGACCAATCCGGCTACCTGTCGTTTCCGCTCGTTGGCGCCATCCCGGCGCGCGGTCATACCGCCCAGCAACTGGAGGGCGAAATCGCCAACAAGCTGCGCCAGGGCTATCTGCGCGACCCGGACGTGTCGGTGGAGATCGACCGTTACCGGCCGATCTTCGTCATGGGCGAAGTCGGCGCGGCAGGCCAGTATTCCTACGTGCCGGGGCTGACCGTGCAGAAGGCGGTGGCGATTGCCGGCGGCTACACGCCGCGCGCCAACCAGGAAAGCGTCGACATCGCCCGCGACATCAACGGCAAGGTGATCACCGGACGGGTGACGACCTCCGATCCGCTCTTGCCGGGCGACACGGTCTATGTGCGCGAACGCCTGTTTTGATGTTTTGCCGACGTGACGGAAAGGCTCAGGATCATTCATTGCTTTCGCTCGCCAGTCGGAGGAATTTTCCGCCATGTGCGCGACCTGACCGATGCGCAGATCGCCGCTGGCCATGCGGTAGGTATCGTCTGCGATTCCACCACGGGCGGTGTTTTCGAGGAACGTCTGTTCGGGCAGATGAGGGACAAGCTGGCGCTCGGCATCCATCGCACGCCGATGCAGCGCCATGTCGGGCCGGGCGACCTCGCCTCGGCTTGGCGGACATACAGGATCATCAAGAAATTGCAGCCGAACGTGCTCCATGGGCACGGCGCCAAGGGCGGGGCCTATGCGCGCCTGTTCGGCTCACTGTTGCGGGTCTCCAGGTATCGCGTAGCCCGCCTTTATTCGCCGCATGGCGGCAGCCTTCACTATGACGAGCATACGGCGACGGGAAAACTGTTCTTCACGATAGAACATCTGATGAGCGGCTTTACCGACTACCTGCTGTTCGTTTCCGATTATGAAAGGCGGGCCTATCGCACAAAGGTCGGCGAGCCGCCCGTTCCCAACAGCCTCGTCTATAACGGCCTGCGCGATGCCGAATTCGAGCCGGTGGGCATCGAAGCTGATGCGGCCGACCTGCTCTACATCGGCATGATGCGTGACCTCAAAGGGCCGGATCTGTTCCTGGACGCCATGGCACAGGCCGAGCGGCACCTTGGCCGCCAACTGACAGCGACCATGGTCGGCGACGGCGAAGGCATGCCTCGCTATCGGGAACAGGCTGAAAAACTCGGGCTGGCAGGGCGGGTCCGCTTTCATCCGCCGATGCCGGTTCGCGAGGCTTTCGCTCTCGGCAGGCTTGTCGTCGTGCCGTCACGGGCCGAAGCCATGCCCTATATCGTTCTTGAGACGCTCGCCGCCGGCAAACCGATGGTCGCCACGACGGTCGGCGGCATACCGGAAATTTTCGGTACCGGCTCCCCTGCCCTGACCGAACCGGACGCCATCGAACTGGCCGGCAAGATCAGCGAGGCGCTCGCCGGGTTCGCCGCCTATCACCGCAAAATGCCCGATCTCGCCAGCCTCAAGGCGCGTTTCGGCGTCAACGTCATGGCCGCCGAAATCGAAAAAGCCTATTTCCTGGCGTTGCGGAAAAGCAAGGCGATACCCGCCACGCCCTGAAGCCGTTCCAAAGCAACGGGTTGTTTCAAGGGTTTCTTAGCTCTCCTTTGCTATCAATCCGGGAACGCTTGCAGGCAATTCGCGCAATCCCATGAATGAAATCGACCCGGCTCACCGCTTTTCCAAGGACGCGGTGCGTAAATTCGAAGGAGCGGCCGCGGACGCCATTTCGCCTCCGGGCTTGAACGCGGTCGCCCGCCAGGTCGCTTCGCAATATCGTCGCGACACCATGTCTCCAATCATGGTCAGCGGCGTTCTGCGGCTCGTCGAATTTGGCGTGCTGTTCCTGTCAGGCGTCGCGGTCTACTGCGCCTATCTGGGCTTCTTCACCCATCTGGCCTGGCAGTATCCGCTGGCCATGGCAGCAACCTCGCTGCTGGCCGTGGTGCTATTGGATATCAGCGATTGCTACCAGGTCTCGGCGCTGATGCGGCCGATCAGCAGCTTTGGCCGCATCCTCGTGATGTGGTCGGCCAGTTTTGCGCTGATGGCGCTGACGGCGTTCCTGATGAAGGCGTCGGGAGATTATTCGCGCCTGTTGTTCGGCATCTGGTTCGGTGTCGGCTTCGTGCTGATCTTCGGCCTTCGCATCTTCATGGCCAAGCTTATCCGGCGCTGGGCGCGCGACGGGCGCATGGAGCGACGCGCTGTCATCGTCGGTGGCGGCAAATCGGCAGAACTCCTGATCCGCTCCGTCGAGCAGCAGCCCTATAACGATATCCGTATCTGCGGCATCTTCGACGATCGCGACGACAAGCGCTCGCCGCCCATCGTCGCCGGCTACCCGAAGCTCGGCACCATCTCGGAACTCATCGAATTCGCCCGCATCGCGCGCATCGACATGCTGATCGTGTCGCTGCCGATCACGGCGGAATCGCGCGTCTTGCAACTGTTGAAGAAGCTTTGGGTGCTGCCGGTCGATATCCGCCTGTCGGCGCATTCCAGCGCCCTCCACTTCCGCCCGCGCGCCTATTCCTACATCGGTTCCGTGCCGATGCTCGACATCTTCGACAAGCCGATCAACGACTGGGATTCGGTCGCCAAACGGGCCTTCGATATCATCTTCTCGATTATAGGCATCATCGCCTTCTCGCCTGTCATGCTGGTTACGGCCATCGCCATAAAACTCGACAGCAAGGGTCCGGTGCTGTTTCACCAGAAGCGGCATGGTTTCAACAACGAGGTGATCGAGGTCTACAAATTCCGTTCGATGTTTACGGAGAAGGCCGACCCCACCGCCAAGCAGGCGGTGACGAAGAACGATCCGCGCGTCACCCGCGTCGGCCGGTTCATCCGCAAGACCTCGATCGACGAACTGCCGCAGTTCTTCAATTCGCTGTTCGGCTCGCTGTCGCTGATTGGGCCGCGCCCGCATGCTATCGCCGCGCAATCGCACAACCTGCTCTACAACGAAGTGGTCGATGGTTATTTCGCCCGGCACCGGGTCAAGCCCGGCGTTACCGGCTGGGCGCAGATCAACGGCTGGCGCGGCGAGATGGACACCAACGAGAAGATCCGCAAACGCACCGAATACGATCTCTACTACATCGAAAACTGGTCGCTTCTGTTTGACCTGAAGATTCTGTTCCTGACGCCGGTACGCCTGCTCAACACGGAAAACGCGTATTGAGCATCGCGGCACACGAACTGCCGCCCGCTGCGGTCAACGCCAAGCTGATCGCCATGATTTCGTCCGGCGCGATCTTCATCGGCATCTTCCTGTCGGGTTTCGTCATTCACGAACCGGCGCCCTACGATCTCTACATGACCGGGCTAATTGCCGTGTGGGCGTTGTTCGGCCTGAGGATTTCGAAGCCGGCCCTGCCGCTGCTCATCCTTCTGGTGACGATGAACATCGGCGGCATGATCGCCATGACCCAGATGGCCGACCTCGCCTCGACGCCGCTCTATCTTGCGGTGTCGCTGTTCCTGGCCTTCACAGCCGTCTTCTTCGCAGCCGTCACCGAAGCGCGGCCCGAAATCTACCGGCTGATCTTCCTTGCCTATGTCGTGTCGGCGGTCATCACCTCGCTGCTTGGCATCGCCGGCTATTTCCACGCCTTTCCGGGCGCCGAAATCTTCACCAAATACGACCGTGCCGCCGGCGCCTTCCAGGACCCGAACGTCTTCGGACCGTTTCTGGTGCTGCCCGGCATCTACCTGCTTTACCTTCTGCTCACCGGCCCCGTTTCACGGATGCCGCTGCTTGCGATGCCGCTTCTGATCATCACCGCCGGCATCTTCTTTTCGTTCTCGCGCGGCGCATGGGGCATGTTCGCCGTTTCGGCGATTCTGCTTACTGGCACGCTGTTCCTGCAAAGCAACAGCGGAAAATTCCGGCTGCGCGTCGTCATCATGAGCATCGCCGCCGTTTCGCTGCTCGTACTGGCGATACTCGTCATCCTGCAACTGCCGGGCGTGTCGGAAATGTTTTCCAACCGCGCCCATCTGGAACAGAGCTACGACACCGCCCGCCTCGGCCGCTTTGCCCGCTACACCATCGGCTTCCAGATGGCGCTGGAACATCCTTTCGGCATCGGCGCGCTGGTCTTCGGCACCATCTTCGGCGAAGACACCCACGACATCTGGCTGAAAACGCTGATGGACTATGGCTGGCTCGGATTCGTCTCGTTCCTGACGCTGACGCTATGGACCATCGCCGCGGGCTTCCGCATCCTGCTGCGCGACCGGCCGTGGCAACCCTACCTTCTGTGCGCCTATGTCGCCTTCATTGGCAATATCGCGCTTGGAACGGTGATCGATATCGACCACTGGCGCCACCTCTATTTGCTGCTCGGCCTGATCTGGGGCGCGATCGCCCTGGAATACCGCCACCAGCGCAAGGCCGAACCGCCGCAGCGGCACCACCTTCACCCACGCAACAGAGCTGAAACCGGCTGACGACGCAGACGGCGGTCACCCGCCATCTGCGTCTCATAGGCTCTCCTACGCCAAGCCGATCTGTATGCTGCTCCCGCCAGCCTCAAATGGTCTTCGCCGACATTTCCTTCGCGATGTACTCGGCCTGACGGATGGCGAGGCTGACAATGGTCAGGGTCGGGTTTTCGGCCCCGCCGGAGGTGAACTGACTCCCATCGGAGACGAACAGGTTCTTGATGTCGTGCGCCTGCCCATGCTTGTTGACCACACCGTCCGCAGCCTTTTCGCTCATCCGGTTGGTGCCGAGATTGTGCGTCGACGGATAGGGCGGCGTCGGCAGGGTGCGCGTCGCACCGACCGCATCGTAAAGTGCCGCGCTTTGCTTGTAGGCGTGGTTGCGCATGGCGGTGTCGTTGGGGTGATCATCGAAATGGACGTCGGCGATCGGCATGCCGTGCTCGTCCTTTTCTTCCTTGTGCAGCGTGATGCGGTTTTCCTCACGCGCCATGTCCTCGCCCACGATCCACAGGCCGGCCATGTGATCGTAGTGATCGAGTGCCGTCGTGAAGGAGCGGCCCCAGGAACCGGGGTCGAGGAAGGCGGCCATGAACGGCAGGCCGAGCGAAAGCGTTTCAAGCTCATAGCCGCCGACAAAGCCGCGCGAAGGATCGTGGCGCGCCTCGTCGCGGACGATGCCAGCCATGGTGGTGCCGCGATACATGTGCACCGGCTTATCGAAGATGGCGTAGACCGACCCGGTGGTGTGGCGCATATAGTTCTTGCCCACCTGCCCGGAAGAATTGGCAAGCCCGTCGGGGAACTTGCTCGAATTCGAATTGAGCAGCAGGCGCGGGCTTTCGATCGAATTGCCGGCGACGGCGACGATGCGGGCCTTCTGCTCCTGCAACTTACCGTCCTTGTCGGCGTAGACAACGCCGGTGACCTTGCCGCTAGCGTCGTGGTTGATCTTGACGGCCATCGAGTTCGGCCGGACTTCGAGATGGCCGGTCGCCTCGCCCTTGGGGATTTCCGTATAGAGCGTCGACCATTTGGCGCCCCATTTGCAGCCCTGGAAGCAGAAGCCGGTCTGCTGGCAGGAATTGCGGTCGTCGCGCGGCTCGGAATTGATCGCCATGTTGCCGGTATGGCATTCCTTGTAGCCGAGTTTGTCTGCGCCCGCCTTCATCACCTTGAAGTTGTTGTTGCCGGGCAATCCGGGGATGTTGTTGGTGCGCGTCACGCCCATCTTGTCTTCGGCACGGGCGTAGTACGGCTCCATTTCAGCCAGCGTTATCGGCCAGTCGAGCAGGTTGGCCCCGTCGAGCTTGCCGTATGTCGTGAGCGTCTTGAACTCGTGTTCCTGGAAACGCAGCGATGCGCCGGCCCAATGGACCGTCGACCCGCCGACCGACTTCACGATCCATGCCGGCAGGTTGGGGAAATCCTTCGCTACCCGCCAGTCGCCGGAAGCGATGCGCTTGTCCTTCCAGGCAAGCTGCGCAAACGAATCCCATTCGTCGTTGATGAAATCCTCGTATTCATGCCGTGCGCCGGCCTCGAGGATGACGACGTCGATGCCCTTCTGGGCCAGTTCGTTGCCAAGCGTCCCGCCGCCGGCTCCCGAACCGATGATGACGACCACGTCCTTGTTCTTCAGATCAAAAGGTGCTGCCATGGTATCCTCCCATGCTGTGCGAATTCATGCGATGCGGTGAAGCTGGGCCTGAAGCGTGTCGCGATCTTTCAGATTCGCTCCGTACGCTTCAGGTTTTTGATTTCACGCATGTCTTTGTCCCGAAACCGGGACCACTTTCGTGAGACATGCTTTAGAGCCACTCGATGTCGTCGAAACCGCGCGAGATGTAGCCGCCCTTCGAATAGGACTCGCCCTCGTAGCCGAAGATCGGCCACACGTCCTTTTGATTGTAGAGGCCGACGACCAGCCCGCCGCGGATCGCCTGGAAAAACGGCGTCGTCTCGATCTGCTTGAGGACGGCGGTGCGCTCTTCTTCCCAGCCGAGCCCGGTATAGCCGTCCTTGCCCGATTTCTGGTCGAGGTCGGCGATGCCCTTTTCGATGAGTTCCCTGTGGGCGGGGTCCTTGCCGGCCTGCTCGTCATGGCCCTTGACGGCAATGGCGTAAAATTTGTCGGCAACCTGGTCGTGCGGGTAGATGTCGCGCGCCATCTGGATCAGCGTCGCCATGGTTTCGGGCTTGAGCGCCGACGTTTCCAATCCCCAGGCATGCTCGGGGCTGATGACGGCGCTGCCGGAAATCACCAGCAGCGCGCCGACGCCGCCGCGTTTCAGAAGCTCGCGTCGTGAAAATCCCTTTGCGGCCGAAGGCTTCGGCTTCGCGTCATAGATCGTGACCATATTTTTCCTCCCTGGCTTGCTGAGGCACCGCTGTGCCTGTTGCTGGCTCGGCTGGCGAGCATTCCTCCGATTGAACCGTTGCCTACTTGAACCTTCCCAGACGCTGCACCACCTCGATCTTGTAGCCGTCGGGGTCTTCGATGAAGAAGAAGCGGGCGAGCATGACGCCATCGCGTTTGAACTCGACGATGTTCTTCGGGTTGAGCCCAAGCGCGCCCATGCGGTCGTGCTCGCTGTCGAGGTCGGCAACCGAAACCGCCAGATGGCCGTAACCGTCGCCCAAGGTGTAAGGCTCGGTGCGGCCCTTGTTGACGGTCAGTTCGACCTCGAAGGCCGCTTCCGGGTTGGACAGATAGACGAGCGTGAACGTCTCGAAATCCAGCCGCTCGGCCAGCGAGAGCCCGAACGCCTTCTGGTAGAAGTCGCGTGAGCGGGCCTCGTCGAGAACCCGGATCATGGTGT
Source organism: Mesorhizobium sp. (assembly GCA_049647745.1). GTDB lineage: Bacteria > Pseudomonadota > Alphaproteobacteria > Rhizobiales > Rhizobiaceae > Mesorhizobium. The sequence continues at coordinate 15,767 of JBARYG010000151.1, read as the reverse complement.
GAATAGCCTTGGCCAAATTGAACTCCGCCCGATCTGCTTCGAAAGGATTATGAGCGTCGCGCGGCAAAGATGGTGGCAGCCCGTTACCACGCATGATTTTCTGCCCGTGGTAAGGACGAAAGTTGTGTTGCCGTTTCGACTTTTTGAAGGGAAGATGACGCCAGCAGGCGACGGCGCGGCGACAGGTCAACGTTGTCTATGGCGCGAGCCTGAAAGCATTCGGGAGGTTTTTGAAATGTGTATGGTTTTTGCCGGTCAGGACCCGGAAGGTTACCGCCAGATAAACCGCTCCATCCGCATTGGAGGGCATTCGACCAGCATCCAGCTGGAAGGCACGTTCTGGGCGCTCCTAGACGAGATTGCCGAAAGCCAGAACCTGACGACGCCGAAATTCATCTCGACGCTTTACGACGAGGCGATCGAGATCAACGGCGAGATTCCGAACTTCGCGTCGATGCTGCGTACGACCTGCGCGCTTTACCTGCGCGGCCATCGCCCCGGCTCGGAGCAAAGACGAACCTTCGACCGCGAAGCCGCCCGACGAACTTTGGCGGCCTGATCGAAAACCCGGGCGGCGCTCATACGAGCATCGCCTCGGTATTCTGGATATACGGGCTTCTGTTCAGACCGATGATTGGACTTCGGGGGCAAGTCCTTGGTCGAATGGTCGGAGTGGCCGGATTCGAACCGACGACCCCTTGACCCCCAGTCAAGTGCGCTACCGGGCTGCGCTACACTCCGGACCGGCCGCGATGTATCGTGATAACCACGTGCAGGTCAACCGAATTCAGCCGGTATGCCCGGATCAATTACCGGCAGCCATCATCAAAAAACGACGGTCTTGTGCCCGTTCAGCATGACGCGTGCCTCGACATGGTTTTTCACTGCCCGAGCGAGCACGCGGCTTTCGACGTCGCGGCCCGCGGCAACGAAATCCTCCGCGGTCATGGCATGCGTAACGCGCTCGGTTTCCTGCTCGATGATCGGGCCTTCGTCGAGGTCAGCGGTAACGTAGTGCGCGGTGGCACCGATCAGTTTCACGCCCCGCTCGTAAGCTTGGTGATAGGGCTTGGCGCCCTTGAACGACGGCAAGAACGAATGGTGGATATTGATGATCTTGCCATAGAGCCGCTTCGACACATTGTCGGACAGAACCTGCATATAGCGGGCGAGAACCACCAGGTCCGCATCCGTCTCGCGCACCAGATTAAGCAGCTTCTCGTCCAGTTCGGGCTTGTTGTCCTTGGTGGCCTTCCAGGAATGATACGGCACGCCTTCCAGTTCGGCCGTGGGGCGGCTGTCTTCATGGTTGGAGACGATGGCCACCACTTCGGCGTTCAGCCAGCCGACCTTGACCTGATAAAGCAGGTGCAGCAGCGCATGGTCGAATTTGGAGACCATGATGATGATCTTGGGCTTGCGCGAGCGATCGGTAAGCGTCGTCTTGATGCCGAAGCGATCGACGGCCGGCTTGATCGCCCGTGTGATTTCCCCGACGTTCTTGTTGGCATCGGCCGTAAAGGCAATGCGCATGAAAAACTGCCCGGTCTGGTGGTCCCAATACTGGTTGCTTTCAACGATATTGGCGCCAATCGAAGCCAGTTCCGTGGTCACGGCAGCAACAATGCCGGACTGGTCGACGCAAGTGAGGGTAAGGATGAATGCGCGATCGTTCATGGGTTACTCGTTCGATTGGGTTTCGTTGATCCGGTCAGCTTGCCGCTTTGGTGTCGGGACGGCGCGAGTAGTACATCATCGCCTGCCCCGCCAACCATGTCGTGGGCGACATTTGACGCCGCTTGAGCCGGCTTTTTGCAATTGTGTCCTGCTCCGAAAGGTACGGGGAAATAGCGGTCGACGCACTATCCGATATTCTTGTGAGGAAATCAACTTTCCCCTGAGAGATCGCGTCGCGCCTTATCCAGCTCCTCTGCATAGCGTCGCATCAGGTAGCCTTCCGTAAGCAGGCCGATGACGACGCGGTCGTCGAAACTTCGCACGACGGCCAGTTCTTCGGCATTTGCGCGCTGAAAAGTCTCGGCGGCGGATTGCACGTTCATGGTCGGCACGAGCACGGCGTCCCGGAATTTCGCCATGGATACGACGGAACCGTCGCCATCTTCCGTATCGCTGTGGATTTCCGCAACGATCAGCATGCCCATATAGTGCTGGCCGCTGTCGACCACGATGACGCGCTGAGCTGAGCCGAGCGGAACCTGCCTGCGAAACTCGGCGATCGTCATCGAAGCGTCGACGGTGCGGATATCCTTCCGCATCATCGAGCTTACCGTCAGGCTGCGCATCCAGCCGACATCGTGCGCGCTGCGTATCGTCTCGCCACGCAGATGGAAGCGCCAAGTCGAGAACGAATAGCCGAAGGTTTCCCGGACCAGGATCGCCGACATGATCGAGGCGGCCAGCACAACCCCGGTCAGCGTAAGATCCCGTGTCGATTCCAGCGCCAGAAAGGTCATCGTCAGCGGAGCACCGACCACGCCCACCGCCAGCGACGTCATGCCGACAACGGCGGCGACGGCGGGGTCGATGGCCATTGCGGGCCAGAAGTAGGCCATCACACCGGCGAAAATCTTGCCGAGCAACGCACCGAGAAACAGCGAGGCAAAGAACAGGCCGCCGCGAAAACCGGAGCCGAGTGAAATCGCGGAAGCCGCAAGCTTCAGCAGGAAGACGCTGATTATCACCGTCAGCGCATAGTTCATGGCGAATTCTCGGTATAGCGCGCCATGACCACTGGACAGAACCTGCGGCGTTATCATGCCAAGCAGGCCCACAAGGATACCGCCAAGAAAGGGCCGCAGCGACGGGTCGATCGCCAGGCGGCCGAATGCGCGCTCCACAAGGGTCACCAGATGCATGATCGCGATGGACGCGCCACCCCCGATCAGCCCCAGCAGAAGAAACGGCACATACTGGCTGGCGGTAAGCGCCGGCAGACCGCTCAGTTCCAGCGGGAACGGCGCGCCTCCAAACACCTCGGTGGTCAGCGAAGCGGCAATCGCCGCCGTCATCACCGGCGTGACATTTGCGACCGAGTAGATGCCGATCACCAGTTCGAAGCCGTAGAACGCGCCGGTCAGCGGTGAATCGAAGGCGGCCGCGATCGCGCCGGCCGCGCCGCAACCGACCAGGATGCGGACGTCGTTGCGGCGAAGCTTGAACAGCCGCGCCAAGCGCGAGGCCAGTCCGGAACCGACCTGCGTATAGCCGGCCTCGAGGCCGACGGAGGCGCCGAAACCGCTCGACACCATGGTCTGAACGGCGATGACGAACGTATCGGTGAGCGACATGCGCCCGCCATAGAGCGCGTTGGCCTCGATGGGGTCGATCGGCGTCCTGTACTTCCGTTTCCGCAGGTAGAGCACGCTCAGGCCAAGCAGGATACCGCCAATCGCCGGCATGATGGCCTGATCGGGGCTTGCCAGCGAAAACATCGCCGACAGCCGGCCGCCGGGTTGTACGTCGAACATCACCCGGTGCATGGCCTGCACGATCCAACTCATACCGGTCGTCAGGATTCCGGAGATCAGGCCGACGACAGCGGCCAGCACGACAACGGCGAGGCCCCGCGCCTCGAGCACGGGGATGGACCCGACAATCACCGCCCGAAGCCGTCGGACGTTGACGAGCGGATCGCGAGGAGGCATGGGGCTATTCCGGCGGGCGTGACAGGTTGTGCGTGATACAAGCTGGAGCGGCGAAGCGAAAGCCGTCACCATCCATTATTTGAACCGATACCGGGGAAATGCCGGCTAATCCGGCAGAAACGCTTCAATTTTCAGGCATCGAGGCCTGCCTGTTCGCTTTCAAAACAATCCCGGCGCCGCCAGACAGGTATTTTTGGTAAAATCCTATCGCCGGCCGAGCAGCATGGCGGCTACCAACCCGACCACGACAAGGCCGACAGCGGCAGCCGTGGCGGGATGGTCGCGGGCGGTTCCCTCCAGCGCCCGCGCGCGCTTGCGCAACGACGGCAGATGGTCGCTGACGCGCCCGGCAAGATCGGTATACGCGTCCCACGCCGTGTCGCGGCCTTCCTCGTAATAGGCACTGCCCCGCTTCGACGCGGCTTTCTTCAACGCCGCCAATTCCCTGGAAAGCGAAGCAATCTGCTTTTCGAGGTCGATGTCGGTCATATCGGAGAACGATGCCATAGTGATTTTCCTTCGCTGCGAGAAGGAAACCTAACGGCTCGTGCCCCCGATTGTTCCCTAGCGCTCGGCAGGAGCTGCCATGAGGCAGCCGAATATCGCGCTAAGAGTCTGTTTGATAATTCGCCCAGCCGAGGCATATGGCGTGGTTTTCGAGAACCGGAGCGGAGCGGACATCAGTACGTAAGCACCGGAAGCGCGGAAAACCACGCCGGATGACCGGTTAGGTAGAGTTTCCAAACAGGCTCTCAGCGGACCTGATCGAGCAGGCGCTTGCATTCGAGCAGGTCGAACAGCGCCTCCTGCAACAAGGCACGGTTGTCGCGCGACAGCCTGGAGGTATCGGAGGGCACGGGGCCCTCGTCGTCGCCCTTGCCGAGGCCGAAGAAGCGGCGACTGGGCTTGACCCGAGGTTGCCCGACCAGCATCTCGTCGTCGGCACCGCGCGGTTGCGCGCCCGGCGTCAAAGGCACGGCGTCGGCCTGCTTGCGCTGGGCGATCGCCTCGACCGCCGCCATATCGCCGTTGCCGATGGCGACCAGAAACTGGTTGCCGTTTTCGCGCAGCAGTTTCTGCACGCCCTTGATCGTGTAACCCTGGTCGTAGAGCATGGTGCGGATGCCCTTGATCAGCTCGACATCCTGCGGCCGGTAGTAGCGGCGGCCGCCGCCACGCTTCATCGGCTTGATCTGCGTAAAGCGCGTTTCCCAGAAGCGCAGCACATGCTGCGGCAGGTCGAGGTCCTCGGCAACCTCGCTGATGGTGCGGAAAGCGTCGGGGCTCTTGTCCATGGGCGGAATCCTCACGCTGGACGGTAATTCAGCACCTTGCGGCCGAATCGTACCTTATTTCAGCGAGTTGCGGAGCAATATTCAAGCCCCGCCTTCATCAGACATGCCGTTTGTCAACTATAGCGCTGCGAAGGCGCGGGCGGAACGCTATTTTTCGGCCTTGGCCTTGCTGTTCTGATGCGAACGCAAGATCCGGCTTTTCAGCACGTTGGACGCCTTGAAGGTCATCACGCGGCGCGGCAGGATCGGCACTTCCTCGCCGGTCTTGGGGTTGCGGCCGATGCGTTCGTTCTTCGAGCGGACGTGAAACGTCGCGAATGACGACAGTTTTACCGTCTCGCCGCGCACGATCGCCTCGCAAATTTCGTCGAGCACTGCCTCGACCAGTTCCGCCGATTCCGTGCGGGACAACCCTACCTTGCGGTAGACGGCTTCAGCGAGGTCGGCGCGCGTAAGTGTCTTTCCCCCCATGCAACCGTCCCATCTCGCTCAAAAACAAAAACTATCAAGGCAACGCTACAGCGTAAGTAATTGATCCGGCAAGGTCAAGGACCGAACCCGCGGGTTCTTGGCCCTTACCAGCGCACCAGCACCGAGCCCCAGGTGAAGCCGCCGCCCATCGCTTCGAGAAGCACGAGATCGCCCTTCTTGATGCGGCCGTCCGCAACGGCAACCGAAAGCGCCAACGGCACGGATGCCGCCGACGTATTACCGTGCAGGTCGACGGTCACAACCACCTTTTCCTCGGCAATCCCAAGCTTCTTGGCCGAAGCGTCAATAATCCGTTTATTCGCCTGATGCGGCACGAACCAGTCGAGGTCCTCGGCCGTGATGCCGGCCTGCGCAAACGTCGCCTCGATGACGTCGGTGATCATGCCCACCGCATGCTTGAACACTTCGCGGCCTTCCATCCTGAGATGGCCGACCGTGCCCGTGGTCGACGGGCCGCCGTCGACATAGAGCTTGTCCTTGTGGGCGCCATCGGAGCGCAGGCTGGCCGCCAGCACGCCCCGATCGGTAACGGCCCCCTCGCCCTCGCCGGCTTCCAGCACCAGCGCGCCGGCACCGTCGCCGAACAGAACGCAGGTCGAGCGGTCGTTCCAGTCGAGGATACGCGAGAAGGTTTCGGAACCGATGACCAATACGCGTCTGGCCATGCCGCCGCGAATATAGGCGTCGGCGGTGGTGACCGCATAGACGAAGCCCGAACACACCGCCTGCATGTCGAAGGCAAAGCCGTGGTACATGCCGAGCCGGTTCTGGATTTCAACGGCGGTGGCGGGAAACGTGTTGTTGGGAGTGGAGGTCGCCAGCACGATCAGGTCGATATCGACCGGCGTCAGCCCCGCTGCGTCCAGTGCCGCGCGTGCCGCCGCCTCGCCGAGAGAGGCCGTCGTCTCGTCATCGGCGGCAATGTAGCGTTGGCGGATACCGGTGCGCTGGGCGATCCACTCATCGGAAGTCGCGACCATACCTTCGAAATCGGCATTCTTCATGATGCGGCGTGGCAGCGCTGCACCGGTGCCGCGCACAAGCGATCTGATCAAAGGTCTGTCCTATTCTTTCTCGTCGATGTCGGCGTCGGCTCTTTTCAGGGCTGCAGCGTGCGGGTTTCGGGTATGGAACAATTCGAGATCGGCTTCGATGCGATCGAGCAGGCGATTGCGAGCCATGTCGTAGCCAAGTTCCACCGCCGCGGCAAAGCCATTCGAATCGGCACCGCCGTGACTTTTCACCACAATGCCCTTCAGACCGAGGAAAACGCCGCCGTTGGAGCGGCCGACATCGAGCTTTTCCCGCAGCCGGTTGAAGGCGCCCCGCGCAAAGACATAACCGATCCTCGCCATCAGCGTGCGGCTCATCGCCTCGCGCAGATACTGCGCGAACTGGCGGGCCGTACCTTCGGCGGCCTTCAAGGCGATATTGCCGGAGAAGCCTTCCGTCACCACCACGTCGACCGTGCCCTTGCCGATGTCGTTGCCTTCGACAAAGCCGCGATAATCCATCGAGGCCATGTTGGCTTCGCGCAGCATGCGGCCCGCTTCCTTGACCTCTTCCTGGCCTTTTATTTCCTCGACACCGACGTTCAGCAGCCCGACGGTGGGCCGGTTGACGCCGAACACCGAGCGGGCCATGCCCGTGCCCAGGATAGCGAAATCGATAAGTTGATGCGCATCGGCCCCGATGGTGGCGCCGACGTCCAGCACCACGCTCTCGCCGCGCAGCGTCGGCCAGATCGCCGCGATGGCGGGGCGGTCGATGGTCGCCATGGTGCGCAGGCAGAATTTGGACATCGCCATCAGCGCGCCGGTGTTGCCGGCAGAAATGCAGGCATCCGCCGTGCCGCCTTTCACGGCTTCGATCGCCTTCCACATTGATGATTTCCAGCGCCCGTTGCGCAGTGCGGCGCTCGGCTTGTCGTCCATCCGGACCGCGACTTCGCAGTGGATAAGCTCGCTGATTTCGACCAGCTTCGGATACCGGGCGAGAATCGGCCGCACGATCTCTTCGCGGCCATAGACGATGAAACGGATGTCGGGCCGGCGTGTGGCGACCGTCATAAGCGCCGGTATGACCACGTCCGGCCCGTGATCGCCGCCCATGGCATCGATGGAAATCCTGATCACTCGATATTCATCTCGCGGTTTGCCCCGACGCGCGCGGCGACAGGGCGAAAATAGCGGTTTTGCGCCTGCGCACAACCGACTTTATCTTGCATTTTCCCCCCGCTTTCAGGATTTTCCAAGCAGCGAGCGCAGCTTTTGCTGGAACTCGCTCTCGGCGGGCGCTTCATCGTCTCCGGCGGAATCGAGTGCGGCGCCCTGCTTTCGCGGATAAGGATCGATCGCCAGGCCGAAGAATTGTTCGGCCAGCGCGCCGACGTCCACCATATCACCGGAAAACGTCTCGGGGCTATCCGGCCCGTCGGCATCGATCAGGATTTCGCCGGCATCCCCGAACCCTTGGCGGCCGAGCTTGGAGTCTTCGGGAAGAAAAAGCCCTTCGACCGTTTCATCGATACGCGCCTCCAGAGGATCGAGCGTCACCACACAGGCCTGGGTGATGGCGGCCGTCACCCGGCCGGACACCTTGACGCCGTTACGCTTCCAGGGCGTCACCAGCAATTCGGCACGCCAGGCTTCCACCGAGAGCAACCCATGCTCGCGGGCAAGCGCCGTTCTCTCAGCCAAATCGGCATCGATCGTCACCGGCAGACCCTTTTGCGGCAACCGGGCGACATGAATATCGAAAGAAACCGGGCTTTTCGGGGACACGTCATTCATCGCCTGCGCCTTTCAGGCCAATTGCGCATGGGGGAAGGAAAGATTTCCCGCCCGAATCGCTTCGGACGGCTGTGAAGCCAGTTCCTTTTCCACCTGCATGGCGTAGCCGGCCAAGCGGTCAGCTTCCGGCCACTCCGCCACATCCGGCCTGACATTTCGGGCAAGAGCTGCCGCGAACGAGGCCGTGTCGTTGCGTTCAAGCGAATCGGCATAGGCAGCGGTGCGGCCGTAAAACATTTTCGCGAGCTTTCTCATCCGCTTCGGGACACCCACGTCGCTTATGCCGAGTTCCCTCAGCGAATGGTCGACATCCTTGAAGAATTCGTCGATCAGCACCTGGGCAAGCGCTCGCGAGGCGCCCTCCTCGCCGTGCAACCGGTGCTGGAACAGGAACATGTGCAGAGACAGCATTTCGAAGCGCCCAAGCGGAGTGTCGGGAACATTCCAGTGGGAATAAAACACGCTCTGCCGCGCCGCCGCCACGATTTCCCCGTAGAGGGCCTCGGTAATGGCATGGTTGGCTTGGCGTTCGCGGCCAAACAGGCGGTTGAACATAGAGGGACGCTCTCCCGAGGGCTGTTTGTTGGGGTGGCATTGTTGCATCGGCGCTTAAGCTGGTTTACCGCTTTTGCTGCGCCGTGCAAGCCGGCCGATCTGATGGAGTTGTTGTTGCGCGCGCAAAAATTCAAGTCGATATCTTCGCCAAGACTCGCATTTTCGCCAAAGCCCCTGGGGCTGGTTTCGATGTTGGTAGCAATTTCGGCCCTGTCCGCCTGCAATACGTCCAAGACGTTCGGCGATCTGACACCCGGCCAAACGCTGACCCAGGGCTACATCATCGATCAGGAGTCGCTGGACCAGGTTCCGGTCGGGTCGAGCCGCGAGCAGGTGCTGCTGGCGCTTGGCACGCCGTCGACGACGGCCACCTTCGACAACGAAGTGTTCTATTACATCTCGCAGATACGCCACCGGGCCGTCGCTTTCGCCAAACCGACGCTCGTCGATCAGAAAGTGCTGGCCGTTTACTTCGGCGCTGACGGGCGCGTCACAAAGATCGCCAATTACGGCATGAAGGACGGCAAGGTATTCGACTTCATCTCGCGCACGACGCCGACGGGCGGCAAGGACCAGAACTTCCTCATGCAGGTGATCAAGGGCGCGGGCAACCTGGCTCCCAGCGTCCCCAGCGGCGGCCCAGGCATGTAGCGTCTGCCCCGGCGCGCAGTAGCCGAGGCCTCACCCCAAATTTAAGGCACAAAAAACCCGCGGGATCGCTCCCGCGGGTTTTTCTTTTGTCCGACCGGTCGAATCAGGTGGCGTGCGCCAGGACCGCCAGTAGCAACAAGGCGACGATGTTGGTGATCTTGATCGCCGGGTTGACCGCAGGACCCGCCGTATCCTTGTAGGGATCGCCGACCGTGTCGCCGGTCACCGATGCCTTGTGCGCTTCCGAACCCTTCAGGTGCTTGACGCCGTCCTTGTCGGTGAAACCGTCCTCGAACGACTTCTTGGCGTTGTCCCAGGCACCGCCGCCGGAAGTCATCGAGATGGCCACAAACAGGCCGTTGACGATCACGCCGAGCAGCGAAGCACCGAGTGCGGCGAAGGCCGAGGCCTTGGAGCCGGAGATCAGCAGCACGCCGAAATAGACGACGAGCGGCGCCAAAACCGGCAGCAGCGAGGGGATGATCATCTCCTTGATAGCAGCCTTGGTCAGGATATCGACCGCGCGCGCATAGTTCGGCTTGGACGTGCCGGCCATGATGCCCGGATTCTCGCGGAACTGCTTGCGCACCTCTTCGACGATAGAGCCCGCCGCACGGCCGACGGCCGTCATGGCGATGCCGCCGAACAGGTAGGGGATGAGGCCGCCGAAGATCAGGCCGGCGACGACATAGGGGTTGGACAGATCGAAGGAGACCGCACCCATGCCCTGGAAGTAAGGATATTTGTCGCCATTGGCGGCAAAGAATTCCAGGTCGTTCGAATAGGCCGCAAACAGCACCAGCGCGCCGAGGCCGGCCGAACCGATGGCATAGCCCTTGGTGACGGCCTTGGTTGTGTTGCCGACCGCGTCGAGCGCATCGGTGGAGTGACGCACCTCGCCGGGAAGACCCGCCATTTCCGCGATACCGCCGGCGTTATCCGTGACCGGGCCGAAGGCGTCGAGCGCCACGATCATGCCGGCAAGGCCGAGCATGGTGGTGACCGCGATCGCGGTGCCGAACAGACCGCCGAGCTGGTAGGTGGCGATGATGCCGCCGACGATGACGATCGCCGGAAGCGCCGTCGATTCCAGCGAAACCGCCAGGCCCTGGATGACGTTGGTGCCGTGTCCGGTGACCGACGCCTGGGCGATGGAGTTGACCGGACGCTTGTCGGTGCCGGTGTAGTACTCGGTGATGACGACGATCAGGCCCGTCACCAGCAAGCCGATGAGGCCGCAGATGAACAGGTTCTGGCCGGTAACGGTCATGCCGTTGGCGGTGCCGACGTCGCCCCAGCCGATGGTCATCGAGGTCGCCGCGCCAAGGCCGACGATCGACAGGATGCCGGTGACGATCAGCCCTTTGTAGAGAGCGCCCATGATCGAGCCGTTGGAGCCGAGCTTGACGAAGAAGGTGCCGACGATCGAGGTGATGATGCACGCGCCGCAGATCGCCAACGGATAGAGCAGCACCTGCGACAGCAGCGCATTGCCGGAGAAGAAGATGGCGCCGAGAACCATGGTGGCGACCACGGTCACCGCGTAGGTCTCGAACAGATCGGCCGCCATGCCGGCGCAGTCGCCGACATTGTCGCCGACGTTATCGGCGATGGTGGCCGGATTGCGCGGATCGTCTTCCGGGATACCGGCCTCGACCTTGCCGACCAGATCGCCGCCGACGTCCGCACCCTTGGTGAAGATGCCGCCGCCGAGACGAGCGAAGATGGAGATCAGCGAGGCGCCGAAGCCGAGCGCGACGAGCGCGTCGATGACTTCACGCGGAACCTGGTTGTCGACTACGGCGTAGCCGAGCGGACCGGTCAGAAGCCAGTAGTAAACGGAGACGCCGAGCAAAGCGAGGCCAGCCACCAGCATGCCGGTGATGGCGCCCGACTTGAAGGCGATGTCGAGGCCGGCGGCGAGGCTGTTGGAAGCAGCCTGCGCGGTGCGCACATTGGCGCGGACCGAGACGTGCATGCCGATGAAGCCGGCGACGCCCGAAAGCACCGCACCGATCAGGAAGCCGATCGCGGCGATGCCCGAAAGCAGCCACCAGGCCAGAAGCAGCACGACCACGCCGACGATGGCGATGGTGGTGTACTGACGCGCAAGATAGGCCTGCGCCCCTTCGCGGATAGCCGCAGAGATTTCCTGCATGCGTGCATTGCCCTGGTCGGAAGCAAGTACCGACCGTGTCGCCCAGATGGCGTAAAGGACTGAAAGCAGGCCGCAGGCAATGACGACGTAAAGCATGGTCATAGCCGAATTTTCCTCGATTGATGGTCCGAAGAACCCCTCCCCGGGCCGATGAGACCGGGATCGGCTTCCCCATCGGGAATCCGACCCTTCCCTTCGGCTTATGCGAAACAGGGGGGCGAACGTCAAGATATTGTTCGGTTTTTGCCCGCTTTTCGCCTAAACGTCCCCGTCGCCGCGTCCGTTTCGCGAAGGGCGTTTCTTTATATCGATTGAAAGTCCGATTCAGGTCGTGCCGATTCGGCTGTCGGCAACCTGCCGGCCCGCTTCAGGCTGTCCGGCGGCGGGTCGCCAGGCGCTGCCCGGCGAGCAACACGAGACAGATACCCGCGACCGGCAGCACGATCATGGCCAGCATTTCCCAACCCCATGCGTTGTAGACCGCGCCCGACATCAGCGAAGCGAAGGCAACGGTGGAAAACAGCACGAAATCATGAAAGCCCTGCGCCTTGCCCTTTTCCTCCGGGTGGTAGCAGGAAGCCACGATAGATGTTGCGCCGATGAAGGCGAAGTTCCAGCCGAGGCCAAGCAGGATCAGCGCCGTCCAGAACTGCCAGAGCGCTATGCCCGACAAGGCAACCAGCGAGCAGGCGATCAACAGCACGAAGCCGCAGGTGACGATGGCCGGCGCGCCGAAGCGGTGAATGAACCTGCCGGTGAAGAAGCTCGGCGCGAACATGGCCATCACATGCCAGGAAATGCCGAGCGTCGCTTCGTCCGACGAAAAGCCGCAGCCGACCATGGCAAGCGGTGCGCCGGTCATGACGAAGGTCATCATCGAATAGGAGCCAACGGCGCACAACAACGCCACCGCATAACGCGGCTGCGTGATGATTTCCAGCAGCGGCCTGCCGGTATCCGCCTTCGCCTGCTCTGCTTTGACGACAGTCCGGACAGGCAAGAAAAACAGGATCGCCGCGCCGACCGCCGACAACCCGATAAGCGCCACGAAGGAGCCCGCGAACGGCACCGGCGCCAGAAGGTCGTGCGTATAGATGACGGTCTGCGGGCCCAGCACCGCCGTAACGATGCCGCCGGCAAGCACCAGCGAAATGGCACGCGCCTTGAACTCAGGCGGAGCGTTGTCGGCGGCAGCGAAGCGGAATTGCTGCACGAAGGCATTGCCGGAACCGACGACGGCAAGGCCGAAGGCGAACAGCCAGAAATTCGACTGGAAAAGCGCAATGGCCGCGATCAGGCCGCCGAGCGCGCTGACGGCGGCTCCCGTCATGAAGCCATCGCGATGGCCGAGTTGACGGATGGTCCATGCCGCAGGCAAGGCGCCCAGCGCCAGCCCGGCGCTGTAGCCGGTGAGAGGCGCCGTGGCCAGCGACTTGTCGGCGCCAAGCATGAAATAGCCGGCAAGGGCCCCGAGGGCGAAGCAGACCGGGCCCGCGGACCCCAGCACCGCCTGCGCCGCAGATAGAACGATGGCGGTGCGGCGCGCCTGGCTCTGGCTGGCAGCGGCCATATCCTGGCTGGCGGAACTCACAGGGCGTCCTTGCCCCGCCCCTCGCCGCGCACCCGGCGCGACACGCGATCGAGCACCGCGTTGACCAGCTTCGGCTCGTCTTCGGTGTAGAACGCCTTGGCGATGTCGACATATTCCGAAACGATGACGGCAATCGGCACGTCGGCCCGCTTCATCAACTCGAACACGCCTGCGCGCAAGATGGCGCGCAAGGTGGAATCGAGGCGCGACAGCGGCCAGTCTTCCGTCAGTGCCTGGCGGATGACCGGATCCACAGTCTTCTGGTTTTCGACCACGCCGGCCAGAATGGCGCGAAACCATTGCGCGTCGGCCTCGCGGTAGAGCGCGCCGTCCACTTCCTTGCCGAGCCGGAAAGCTTCGTATTCGGCGGTGATTTCGAACACGCCGCTGCCGGCCACATCCATCTGATAGAGCGCCTGCACGGCGGCAAGCCTTGCGGCGCCCCGCTTGTTGGCTTGCCGAATGACTGGACCGGGGGTTGCGGGTTCGCTCACGCTTCCGCTCCGAACCGCTCTTTAAGCGCGATCATGGTCAAGGCCGCGCGCGCGGCAAAGCCGCCCTTGTCGCCTTCACTGCGCTTGGCGCGCGTCCATGCCTGTTCGTCATTCTCGGTCGTCAAAATGCCGTTCCCGATGGCGACCGCTTCCTGCACCGAAATATCCATCAAGGCGCGGCTCGATTCATTAGCGACGATGTCGAAATGATAGGTGTCGCCGCGAACGACGGTGCCGAGCGCCACGAACCCGTCATAGGGGGTGCCGCCGTCAGCCGCACTGTCCAGCGCAAAGGTGATGACGGCGGGGATTTCGAGCGAACCGGGAACCGTGACGACGTCGTAGGTCGCGCCCGCCTCTTCCAGCGCATGGGTCGCGCCGTCGAGCAGCGCGTCGGCCAGATCGTCGTGGAACCGTGCCTCGATAACGAGCAGGTGCGCCTTCTTTTTCGGGCGGATGAACGCCTTGCCGTGTTGGGATATGCCAGCCATCTAAACTCTCCAAAAGAGCGGGTGACTTAGGCCGAAGTGGTCTGCACCGCAAGCGTCGAGCGACGGACAGTTCGTTCAAAATGAAGGACCACCGTCACAGCCCTTCTTTCGCCGCCTCCGCCAGCCTTGCGGCATAACGCGCCATGGTGTCGATTTCGAGATTGACCCGGTCGCCGACCGTGCGCTCGCCCCAGGTGGTGACGGTCAGCGAATGGTGGATCAGGAGCACGTCGAAGCGCACGCCATCGACCTTGTTGACGGTCAGCGAGGTGCCGTCGAGCGCGACGGAACCCTTGGGCGCAATGAATTTCGCCAGTTCGCGCGGCGCTTCCAGCGTGAAGCGCACCGCATCGCCCTCGTCCCTTCGCTCCACGATCACAGCCATGCCGTCGACATGGCCTGACACGATGTGACCGCCCAGTTCGTCGCCGATCTTCAACGCCCGTTCCAGGTTTATGCGCGTGCCGGCCTTCCAGCCCGTCGCCGTTGTCAGCCGGAGCGCCTCTTCCCATGCCTCAACCTCGAACCAGCGCGCATTGGAGCCTTGCTCCGGCAAGGCGGTGACGGTCAGGCAAACGCCGCCGCAGGCAATGGACGCGCCGATGGCGATGGTTTCCGGCTCGTAGGCGGTGTCGATGCGCAGGCCGACGCCTTCCTTCAACGGCTTGACGCTTGCTACCGTGCCGACATCGGTGACAATTCCGGTAAACATCAGAAATCCCTTACCCATTCGGCATAGCTATCGTCGCCGAAGCGCATTTCCCGCGCTTTGTGAAAGCCGGCCGGTATATGGTCGGCGTCGATGGGCGCGGCAATGCCGTCCGCGCCGATTTCGCCCGCGCCCTGAAAAAGCACGATGCGATCGACTAGGTCGTCTTCCAGAAACGCGTTTGCCGTCGCAGCACCGCCCTCGACGAGCACGCCGGCAATACCAAGGGCCGCCAGATCTTCCATCAGTTCCGGCAGGGCGATAGCGCCGTCATGCGTATCAGTGCCGATGAAACGCACGCCGCGCCGTTCGAGCGCGGCCTTACGGCGCGGGTCGGCATCCTCCGACACAGCAACATAGAGCGGCACGCGGTCGGCTCCCGCCACCAGTTTGGACGTCTCCGGCAGGCTGAGCCCGCGGTCCAGCACAATCCGCGCGGGCGAGCGGTTTTCCAGTCCCGGTAGCCTTACGGTCAACGCCGGATCGTCCTCCAGCGCCGTGCCGATACCGATCAGGATAGCATCGGCTTCGGCGCGCATCATCTGCACCTCGCGCCGGGCGATCTCGCCGGTGATGGTGACCTGCCCCTGCCCTCGCCTGCCGATCTTGCCGTCGCTCGAAAGTGCAAGCTTCAGAGTCACTTCGGGGCGCTTTTTGAGAGATCGAATCAGATAGCCGGCCATCTGGTTGGATGCTTCGGCGGCCAATACCCGCTCCACCACCTCGATGCCGGCGGCACGCAGGATCGCATAGCCCTTGCCGGAAACGCGTGGATCGGGGTCGCTTGCCGCACCCACAACGCGGGCGATGCCGGCATTGACCAGCGCATTGGCGCAAGGCGGCGTGCGGCCATGATGGGCGCAGGGCTCCAGCG
>JBARYG010000150.1:0-34150 GCA_049647745.1 Mesorhizobium sp. | reverse complement strand
ATCCTGAATCTGTCATATGCCGATTGATTAATCCAACGAATGTTTCTAATCTTTATCATCAACATCAATGATGGATTAGGCTCATGAAAGCGCCGCTTGATCTGGACCAGTTGCAAACCTTCCTTTCGATCTCGGATACCGGCAGCTTTACCCGCGCGGCCGAGGAGGTGAACCGGACCCAGTCGGCCGTGTCGATGCAGATGCGACGGCTGGAAGAACGCATCGGCAAGCCGCTGTTCGAGAAGGACGGGCGCACCAACAAGCTGACCGAGGAAGGCGAAAAGCTGCTTTCCTACGCGCGGCGGCTGCTGTTTCTCAACCGCGAGACGCTGGCCGCCTTCGACGACCAGCGGCTGGAGGGCACGATCCGCATCGGAACGCCCGACGATTATGCCGACCGCTTCCTGCCGGAGATCATGGCGCGGTTCGCCCGCTCCAATCCGCGCGTCGAACTGACCGTCATCTGCGAGCCGACGCCCGGCCTTGTCGAACACATCAAGCGCGGCAACCTCGACATCGCGCTGGTGACCCACAACGACGCGCGCGGCCAGTCCGAGGTCGTCCGGCGCGAACCGCTTTTGTGGGTTACCTCGGCCAACCATGCCACGCATGAGAACAAGGTGCTGCCGATGGCCTTCGGCCGCCCGAACTGCGTGTGGCGGCGCGCTGCCTGCGACGTTCTGGACCAGATGGGCCGGGACTATCGCATCCTTTTCACATCGTTTTCGGCGACGGTCATCGCTGCCGCCGTACTTTCGGGCCTCGCCATTTCAGTTCTGCCCGAATGCGCGCTGCGCACCGGCATGCGGGTTCTGGGCGAAGCCGATGGTTTCGGCACGCTGCCCGATTGCCGCATCGGCATCATGCGCGGCCAGACCTCGCAGCCGGAGCTTGTCGATGCGCTGGCGCGCCACATTTCGGAAAGCCTCGACAACATTTCGGTGCCGATGGGCGAAGAGGCGGGCAGTTTCGATTTCGCCGCCCTTGCCCTTTCGAAGATGAAGCGCCCGAAGCCCAACCAGATCATGCCCGGATGGTAGGTGCGGCTTGACGAACAGGGTCCGGCGGCGGTCAATCGGCGGATGAACGAAGCGGCATCCGAATCACGCACCAACGCCATCGAATACACGGTGAGCGAGATTTCCGGCGCGCTGAAGCGCACCGTCGAGGATACGTTCGGCCATGTGCGGGTGCGCGGCGAAATTTCCGGTTATCGCGGGCCGCATTCTTCCGGTCACGCCTATTTCGCGCTGAAGGACGACCGCGCCCGGCTGGAAGCGGTGGTGTGGAAAGGCACGATGGGGCGGCTGAAATTCCGGCCCGAGGAAGGCATGGAGGTGATCGCCACCGGCAAGCTCACCACCTATCCCGGCTCCTCGAAATACCAGATCGTCATCGACAATCTGGAGCCGGCCGGCGCCGGCGCACTGATGGCTCTGCTGGAGGACCGCAAGCGGCGGTTGCAGGCGGAAGGCCTGTTCGACCCGGCCAGAAAGCAGCTTCTGCCGTTCATGCCGCGCGTCATCGGCGTCATTACCTCGCCAACGGGCGCGGTGATCCGCGATATTCTCCACCGCATCAAGGATCGTTTTCCGCTGCATGTCATCGTCTGGCCGGTGAGGGTGCAGGGCGAGACGTCGGGCGCGGAGGTGACCGCTGCCGTCAAGGGCTTCAATATGCTGGCCGAAGACGGCGCTATTCCAACGCCGGACCTGTTGATCGTGGCGCGCGGCGGCGGCAGCCTCGAGGATTTGTGGGGTTTTAACGACGAGGATCTGGCGCGTGCCGTCGCCGCTTCCAACATTCCGGTGATTTCGGCGGTCGGACACGAAACCGACTGGACGCTGGTCGATCTCGTCGCCGATATTCGCGCGCCGACTCCGACGGGTGCTGCCGAAATCGCCGTGCCGGTGAAGGCGGAACTGGAGGCAACGCTGGCGGGCCTCGCCGCGCGGCTACGCAGTTGCGTCTCGCGCAGCGTCGACCGCAAGCGGCAGGCGGTGCGCGCCGCCGCAAGAGCCCTGCCCTCTCCCGACCAGTTGCTTGCGGTGCCGCGACGACGGCTGGACGAAGCAACGGGCCGGCTGGAGCGCGGGCTTTCGGTCGGGGTCGAGCGCAAGCGGACCCGGCTTTCCGGCCTGAGGCTGACGCCGGCAACCTTGACGCGGCGTATGAACGAGGCGCGCACGTTGATGGAGCGCGACCTCGGCCGCGCACGGGCAGCGTTCTTCGCCATCGTGCGCGAACGGCGGGCGCGATTTTCGCGCACCGCCCGGCGGCTGACGCCGGCGCCGATCGAACGTCGGCAGAAACTGCAAAGCGAGACGCTCGCGGCGCTTTTCAGGCGCAGCGATCAGGCGATGTCAGTCAGGCTCGACCGGCTGCGGGCACGGCTGACACAGGCCGATAGGCTGCTTTCGACGCTGAAGCTTTCCGAGCAGGCTATCCTCGAACGCGGCTACGCGCTGGTGCTGGATGCTTCCGGTGAGTTGGTCAAGCGTGCGGCCGAAGTGAAGGCCGGGGAGGCCCTTGAACTGCGCTTCGCCGATGGGGCCGCCGCCGCCATCGCGACGGGCAGTGCCAGTGCTGCCAAACCGGCCCCGAAGCCTGCGGCCAAGGCGCGAGATGCCGGTCGGCAAGGATCGCTGTTTTGAGGGGCGCAGGACAATGAGCGAGGAGCCAGACCACCGACACACGCCCTCCGGCAAGCCGCGCGCCAGAAGCTTCGGCATAAAGTTCGACGGCACGCCCGGCCGGTTCAACGCCATCACCGACGTGGCGGGCGTGGCGGTGGGTTACGAGACGCTGATCTCGGGCGAGGGACCGCTCACCGTCGGCAAGGGACCGGTGCGCACCGGCGTGACCGCCATCCTGCCACGCCCCCGCGCGGAGCTTGCCGTTCCGCTCTTTGCCGGAATTTTCAGCCAGAACGGCAATGGCGAACTGACTGGCTCGCACATGATCGAGGAGGCCGGCGCGTTTAATTTCCCCGTCACCATCACCAACACGCATTCCTGCGGGGTGACGCGCGATACGACGCTCGACTGGATGCACAAGAAGCTGCCTTCTGCGCTGGACAGCGCCTGGGGGCTGCCGGTGGCGGCGGAAACCTATGACGGCTTCCTCAACGACATCAACGGCCATCATGTCACGCGCGAGCATGTGTTTTCAGCGCTGGACAGGGCTTCAAACGGCCCTATCGAGGAAGGCAGCGTCGGTGGCGGCACCGGCATGATCGCCTTCGGCTTCAAGGCGGGCTCCGGCACGGCCTCGCGCATCGTTTCATGGGCCGGCAGGACGTTCACCGTCGGCGTCTTCGTGCAGGCGAATTTCGGCAAGCGCCACAATTTCACGCTGCGCGGCCGGCGCGCCGGCCTGGAACTTGGCGAGCCTGCCGTCCGCGAGGGGACGCAGCGGGCCGAAAAAGGCTCGATCATCGCCATCGTCGCCACCGACGCGCCCTTCCTGCCCCACCAGATGAAGCGACTGGCGCGCCGCGTGCCGCTCGGCATCGCGCTGACGGGCGGCTTTGCCTATCATAGTTCCGGCGACATTTTTCTCGCCTTCTCGACGGCCAACGCTTCGGCCGCCGCAGGCACACCCGGCAGCATGGCTCACGCCGACTTCATCCCGGATGCCGATATCGATCCGTTCTTCGACGCCGTGGTGCAGGGGACGGAGGAAGCGATCCTCAACGCCATGGTCGCCAATGACGACATGACGGGCCGCGACGGCAATTTCGTGCCGGCTCTGCCGAAGGCGTGGCTGCACAGGACTTTCGGTCCCGGCCACAGCTAGAATAGAGGGTTATTTGGAGGAGCGGTTCTCGTTGTCGGCGTTCCTGCCACTGTCCGGGTTTTCGCCCGCGCCCGCAGCCTGTTCGGCCTCGGCCGCGTCCTCAAGCTTGGCGGCAATGAGTTCCTGGATATCGCCGACTTCCTCCTGAATGTCTTCAAGCGGGATTCCGGCCTCGGCGGCCTTGGCCGCGCATTCCCTGGCAAGGGTTTCCGCGTGCTTCTCGACCAGGGCCGGATGCGCCGGCGCCTGGACCTTTTCGCAGATCCATTCCTGCAGGAATTCGATTGCGTGCTCGCTCATACCCGAACCTCAAGCCTGTTCGTCGTATCCAACGCCCGGCGCCGAAAAAAGATGCCAATAGTCGCCATTCGACCCGAATCGCCCCGCTTCATCAAGCAGGCTCCCATTTTCATGATCGAACGCAAATATGGGGAAGTCCGGAACTCAAGAGAACAGTCCAATCCTTCATAAGACTGGTACCGTTGGCTGGTCTCGAACCAGCGACCTCCGGATCCACAATCCGGCGCTCTAACCAACTGAGCTACAACGGCACAATTACCCGGACATGACCTTACCGGAACTTCGTCCCGACCAGCCATGCATCCCTTGCTCGGCGATGCGTCATTACGGGCATTCGAACTTTAATTCAAGACGTTTGGGCAGGCAAAGCGCCCTTCATGCACCGCTTACCCGGACCCCGGGCGGCCGCAGGCAAAGAAAAAGGCCGGCGGGAGGAGGTGCCGGCCTTTTCCAGTCCTGGCCAGCGGGAGGAGGTGCTGGCCGCTTCGCCCGGCAGGCGGAGGGAGGAGGAACCACCCGCCGGGTATTCAATTCGACCGCCCCTATTTAGGGATGGTCAGGCCTGATGGAATGCGACGTTTTGTTGCATTTCCCATTCGGGCCCCAATCAGGCCCCGATGGGGCCGAAATCAGGCGACCTTGAGCTCGCCGAAAGCCTTCTCGACGGCGGTCTTGATCGGCTTGGACACATCCTCGGCAGCCTTGGTAGCGACAGCCTGGAAATCCTTCGCCTGCTTGACGGAGGTTTCGACCTGCTTACGCACGAAGGCGGTCTGCAGTTCGACGACTTCCGACAGCGAACGGGCCCCGACCAGAGCCTCGAGATGCGAGAAGCCGGCATCGGCGTTGGCGCGCAGCACCGCGATGGTCTTGAGCGACAGGTCGCTGGAAACGGTCTTGGCGGTCTCGTAGGTCGACTCCAGAACCTTCTGGGTCTCCTCGGCGCCGGTCTTCAGCTTGGCATAGGCCTCTTTCGACTGCTCGACGCCCTTTTCAGCGAAAGCGCGGATCTGGTCGGTGGCCTTGGAAGCGTCAAAGCTCGGGAATTCGACGTTTTCGATGGTATCAGCGGTCTTGGACTTGTTCATCTTCACATCCTGTCTTGGAGGCGGCTTCTGCGAGAAACACCGCGCCGTTCATGTATGGCCGGTATATAGGCGCTTTCATTGTGCATTGCAACATTTTTGTTGCGCTGCACTATAAGAGCCGTTCGCGCGTTAACCACGCGCCCAGAATTCGATGGCGATATGCGGTGGATTGTGGACCTTCAGGCCCCGGACCTTTATTAATTAACAAAGCGTTAACTGCAAAATTGCCCATATTGTGAGGGTATTTTCGAGCCTATGCCGTCAGACAGCTACTCGTTTCTCGATGTCGCCGTGCTCGATCCGGTGCGGCAGCGCTTTGCCGCCGGCGATGCGCTCGTCATCCTCTCATGCGACCTCGAACAGGTGATCTGGACCAATGGGCCGGGCGCCGTGCTGTTCGGCTATCCCGATATAGAAGCGATCATCGGCGCCTCGGCCGGATTGCCGCCGATCGCGCGGCGGCAGATCATGGCGACCAGCGGTTTTCCCGAGATCGGCAGCGACCGCGCCATCCTGGTGCGACTGGCCGCCGGCGTGACCAGCCATGCCGTCGCCTTCCTGGCCAGCGCCGTGACGATGCCGGACGGCGAAAAAGCGATCCTGCTGGCGGTGCCTGCGGTGCAGGCGGGCGCGGCAAGCACGGCTGAAGCCGCCAGCCGCGCCATCGGCGGCTTCACCGAGGGCGGGCATTTCGTTGCCTTCATCGACGGCAGCGGCGATGTCGAGGCGGCATCGGACGGGTTTTCCTCCCTCGGCATCACGCGACAGACGCTTGCCGCGCTGGTTGCCGACGTGGCGGCCGAGCGCGACCGCATCGTCAAGCGCCTCGTTCCCGGCGGCACGAATTCCTACCCCGCCGGCTTTGCCCGCCTGACCGACGAACCAGCGCGGCATCTGCTCGTGGTCATCGACGAGGGCAGGCTCGATGACGCCCCCCCTCCCCGGCAGATTACCGCCGAAGCGGCCTCCGCACACGCCGCCGAGCCGGAGCCGACGACACTGCCGCTCCCCGTAGAATCCCGAACCGCCGGCAACGACCGGACCGGCGGCAAGGAATCGTCTTCGCTGCACGACCATTGGTATTTCAGCACCGAAAGCGACGACGCCCCTGCCAGACAATCCTCGCCGCAGGAGCCTGCAGCCCAGGCGAACGACGCTGCCGGCGCTTCGCCGAGGGGCGCGGCCTCGACGCCTGCCGAAAAGACCACGGGCACAGAACAGGCCGGTACCGAAGGCGAGAGCCACCCAGCCGAGGCGCCGGCCATCGACCGCACCGCGCCGCCCGTGCGCTTCGTCTGGCGAACGGATGCCGCCGGGAAATTCAGCATGGTTTCGCCGGAATTCGCGTCAGCGGTGGGAGAGCCGGCCGCCGATATCATCGGTCGGCATTTCAAGGACGTGGCGACCGTCTTCGGCCTCGATCCGTCGGGCGAAATCGCAGGCCTTCTGGAGCGGCGCGACACCTGGTCGGGCCGCTCGGTGCTGTGGCCGGTCGCCGGAAGCGAACTGGCGATCCCCGTCGATCTGGCGGCGTTGCCGGTCTATGACCGCAACCGGGCGTTCGAGGGCTTCCGCGGATTCGGGGTCGCCCGCCGCGGCGATGCGGTCGCCGATCCGGAGGCGATCGGGCTGGCGCTGACAAAGCGGGTCGCGCCGCAAGCGGAACCCGTCGACGAACCCGCGCCCGCCACACCCGAAACCGATCCGTTCAAGGGCGAAGTGCCGGCGCTGGCCATCGTGCCGAAACAGGAAAGGCGCTTCGCCGACAAGGTTATCCGGCTGGCCGAGCATCGCCAGCCCGCCAATGACAAGGGCTTGTCCTCGCTGGAACGCAGCGCGTTCCGCGAGATCGGCGAACGCCTGAAGAAGGAAAGCGCGCCCGACATGGGCAGCGGCACACCGGAAACGCCGGCAGCCGAAGACAGGCAGCCGACGGAGCCTGTTACGTCCCCGGTTTCCCGGAATGAGGCCGCGCAGGATTACGTCGGCCATGAAGCCGACCGCCCGGCCACGGCCGAGGGGGAGAAAAACGCGGAAGCCGCACCGGAGCCGGGTCCGGACGCGCCTGCACCGCCGGCCCATCCATCCTCGGATCATGCCGAAAACCTGGGGCAAGAACAGGAAAGCAGGGACGACAGCCCGACACCACAGGCGGAAAACGGGCAGCCGGCAACCGACGAGCCGGCAAGCAAGGCAGAGCAGCCTGCACCGGCGGCAGCCGCGCAACCGCATGAAGTGCTGCCGCTCAAGGTCGGAGCTTATCTGCCATCGGCATTCGCCACCGGAGCGCCGAGCGGCGGCGCCCCCGACACGTCGATCCTCGGCAAATTGCCGGTGCCCTTGCTTTTCCATGCGGGCGACAGCCTGCATTATGCGAACGAGGAATTCCTGCGGCTGACCGGCTACGACACGCTCGCCGACCTCGAACAGGCTGGCGGGCTCGGCGCCTTGTTCGCCGACCCCTACACGCAGGACAATGCGCCCGATGGCGGCGCCGACCAGATGCTGCGGCTGAAGACGCAGGACGGGCTGGAATTTCCGATCGAGGCGATCCTGCGCTCGGTGCCGTGGGGCGACGGCAAGGCGCTGATGCTGGTGGTGCGGCGAACCGGCGACGAGGAGCCGCAAGCGCTTGCGGCTGTGCCGTCCTTCGCGGCAAGCGTCCAGACGCAGCCGGACGTCTCCGACCTCAAGGCGCGCATCGCCGAAATGCGGACCATCATCGACACCGCCACCGACGGCGTCGTCCTGATCGACCGCGAGGGCATGATCCGTTCGATCAGCCGGCCGGCGGAAGCGCTTTTCGGCTTCGACAGCGACGAGGTGGCCGGCAAGCCGTTCGCCTCGCTGTTTGCCATCGAAAGCCAGCGGGCGGCGCGCGACTATCTCGCCGGGCTTTCCGACAACGGTGTCGCCAGCGTGCTCAATGACGGCCGCGAGGTGATCGGACGCGAGGCACAGGGCCGCTTCATCCCGATGTTCATGACCATCGGCCGGCTGCCCAGCGAAAGCGGTTTCTGCGCCGTGGTGCGCGACATCACCCAATGGAAGCGCGCCGAGGAAGATCTGACGCAGGCGCGCGCCGTGGCCGAGCGCGCCTCCTCGCAGAAGACCGATTTCCTTGCCCGCATCAGCCACGAAATCCGCACGCCGCTTAACGCCATCATCGGCTTTTCCGAACTGATGGTGGATGAGAAATTCGGCCCGGTCGCCAATGACCGCTACCGCGACTATCTGCGCGACATCAACCGTTCGGGCAATCATGTGCTCGACCTCGTCAACGACCTGCTCGATATTTCGAAGATCGAGGCCGGCCAGCAGGAGATGGACTACGAGGCGGTGTCGCTCAACGACACGCTGGCCGAGACGGTGGCGATGATGCAGCCGCAGGCCAACCGCGAACGCGTCATCATACGCTCCAGCTTCGCCTCGAAATTGCCGGAAGTGGTGGCCGACCTGCGCAGCGTGCGCCAGATCGCGCTGAACATCCTGTCAAACGCCATCCGTTATACGCAGGCCGGCGGCCAGGTTATCCTGTCGACGGCCTATGAGCCTTCGGGAGACGTTGTCATGCGCGTGCGCGATACCGGCATCGGCATGACCCAGGCCGAGATCGAGCAGGCGCTGAAGCCGTTCAAGCAGATCAACGCGCTGAAGCGCGGGCGAAACGACGGCACCGGACTCGGCCTGCCGCTGACCAAGGCGATGGTCGAGGCCAATCGCGCCCGCTTCACCATCAATTCGACGCCCGGCGAAGGTACGCTGGTGGAAGTGGCCTTCCCCTCGACGCGGGTGCTCGCCGAGTAGTGTAGGCGGGTATCCGACAATTAAATATCTGCGCCCATTATATTATGGCTCTGAATACGGGTAGTTTATATCCGAACGCAGGTAGCCAATATGTTCGATCCACGCCTTCTCCGCGCCTTCACCGCCATCGTCGATGCAGGAAGCTTCACGCTCGCGGCAGAACGGTTGCATATGACGCAATCGACCATCAGCCAGCAGCTTGCCCGGCTGGAAGACGCCGTTGGGCTGACGCTGGTCGATCGCACCGCGCGGCCGGTCGAGATGACGGTGGCCGGCGAGCGCCTGCTGGGTTATGCCAACAGGATTCTCGCGCTCCAGGAGGAGGCAAAATCGGCTCTCGGCGATCCGGCCGGCACGGCATCCATCCGTATCGGCGTTCCCGAGGATATCGTCAGCAGCGCGATGGCAAATGTGTTCAGCGACTTTGCGCGACATCACCGTGAAATCCGGCTGGACGTTACCGCCGGGTTGAGCCGCGATCTGACAAGGCGCTATCGCGCCGGTGAATTCGACATCATCATCGTCAAGGAGCCCGAGGCAGGACCCGATTGCCGGGCGATGTTTCCCGAGGCCATGGCGTGGTTTGAAAGCGCCGATGCGCGGGTTGGATGGCCTAACCCGATCCCGCTGGTCGCCTTTCCTCCGGGCGGCCTTTACCGCGAGGCGATGCTGGAGCGTATCGAACGCGAGCAACTTCGCTGGTACATCGCCTTTTCGGGCAGCAGCCTTCACAACGTACTGATCGCGGTCGGGGCCGGCCTCGGCCTGTCGCTCCTGCCCCGGCATGCGACCGCCGGATATGCCGTTCGGCCGTATGCGCCTTTCGGCACGGAACCGCCGATGGTCATTTCCATCTATGCCTGGGAAGGTGCCGGAGCCATCTCCGACCTGGTCGGGCAGATGGGTACGGTTCTGGCTGCCCGATGCGCACTGCCCGGATAAACGGATAACGACGGGTCCTGCAGCGCCAACGCCGCCCGAGCACGAAACTTCATAGACCGCGAACCTCATCGCCAGTCCGCGAATACAGGGGCGCATTGCCCGAGAGCCAGAGGCCTCCCCTGGCCCGGCCGGTTTCAAGGCGTCTCGGCCGGCGATTCCTGGGCCACGCCTTCTTGCCTACGCCCGCCCGAGGCCCATTCGGAAATATACTCGATTACGGCAAACAGGGTCGGGATGACGAAAAGGCCGACCGTGGTGGCCGCCAGCATGCCACCGATGATCGTCACGCCGACCGCATGGCGCGCACCGGCGCCCGCGCCCGCCGCCTCGGCCAACGGCAAAACACCGAAGATGAAGGCAAGCGCCGTCATCAGCACGGCGCGGAAGCGCTGTTCCGCGCCGACGCGCGCGGCCTGGGCGACCGGCATTCCTTCCTCATGGCGTTCCTTGGCGAACTCCACGATCAGGATCGCGTTCTTCGAGGCGAGCCCGATCAACAGCACCATGGCGATCTGCGCGTAGACGCTGTTTTGCAATCCGGCCAGCGTCAGGGCCGCGCTGGCGCCGAAGGCCGCGACGCCGAGCGACAGCACGATGCCGATCGGCAGCATCCAGCTTTCGTATTGCGCGACCAGGAAGAGATAGGCGAACAGAAGCGCCAGACCGAAGACGACGGCTTCCTGCCCCGAGCCCTGCCGCTCCTGAAGCGACATACCGGACCATTCGTAACCGTAGCCGGCAGGCAGCGTCTCGGCCGCGACACGCTCGATGGCCGTCATCGCCGCACCCGAACTGGCGCCGGGCGCGGCCTGCCCGTTAATCGCCGCAGCGACGGACAGGTTGTAGCGCGAGATGACGAAAGGCGCGAGCACCGTCGTCGTCGAAACCACCGTATTCAGCGGAACCATGGCGCCGGTCCTGCTGCGCACATGCAGGTCCAGGATTTGTTCCGCGCTGGCGCGGAAGTCGGCATCGGCCTGGAGATTGACCTGGAAGACACGGCCCTCGCGCGTGAAGTCGTTGACATAGCGGGAGCCGAAATTCGCACCCAGCGCCGAATAGATCTGATTGACGCCGAGGCCGAGCTGTTCGGCCCGCGTGCGGTCGACCGTGACGAAGATCTGCGGCACGTCGGCGCTGAACGAACTGGACAGGCCGCCGATCTCCGGTGCCTGGTTGGCGGCGGTTATGAAGGAGCGGGCGACCTGGGCGATCTCCTCGGGGCTCTGCCCGCGCAGTGCCTGCAGGCGCAGGTCAAGGCCGCCGACGGCACCGATGCCGGGAATGGCCGGCGGTGCGAAAACGACGATGTTGGCGCCGGGGATCGTGGCGAACTGCGCCCTCAGCTTGGCAAGGATCGCGCCTATCTGGAGTTCGGGCGTCTCCCGCTCGCCCCACGGCTTGAGCGCGGCCAGTGCGAAGCCGCCATTCGGCACCAGCGTGCTTTGCAGCAGGCTGAAGCCGGCGATGGAAATAACGTTGTCAACGCCCTCCGTCGCCTGCAGCGTGTTCTCGACGCTGGTCATCAGCGCTTTGGTGCGTTCCAGCGATGCGGCGTTGGGAAGCTGGACGTCGAGGAACAGCGCCCCCTGGTCCTCGTCGGGAAGGAAGGTGGCGGGCAGCGTCGTGAACAGCCAGAAGGCGCCGGCGAAGCAGGCCACGAGAACCAGCAGCGGGATCGGGAAAAGCCGCACGAAGAAGCCGACGACGCGGCCATAACCGTCGCGCACGGTGTCGATCAGCCGCGAGAACCAGCCGAGCGGACCGCGCCGGTAGCCCGCCTTCGGCTTCTTCAGCAGGACCGCGCACAATGCCGGGCTCAGTGTCAGCGCAACGATAGCCGAGATGACGAGCGCGGAAGACAAGGTGACGGCGAACTGCCGGTAGAGTTGCCCGTTGATGCCGGGCAGGAACGCCGTCGGCGTCACCACCGCCAGCAGCACGAAGGTGGTGGCGACGATAGGCCCGGTGATCTGGCCCATAGCCTTGCGCGTGGCGTCGATCCGGCCGATGTCGGGGTCGTCCTCCATCACGTGCTGGACGTTCTCCACCACCAGGATGGCGTCGTCCACCACGAGGCCGATCGCCAGCACCAGGGCGAGCAAGGTTATCGTGTTGGCCGAATAGCCGAGCGCGAACAGCACCGCCATGGCACCTAACAGCGAGACCGGAATCGCGATGGCCGAGATCAGCGTCGAGCGCCAGTCCTGCAGGAACAGGAAGGTGATGATGAGGACGATGACGAAGGCTTCGCCGAGCGTCTGCAGGATCATTTCGACGCTGGAGCGTACGAACTGCGTGGAATCGTAGACGACGGTGTATTTCAGGCCGGGCGGAAAGCTCGCCGAGAGACGCTGGAGCTGGCCAAGGACCGCATCGGCGGTGGCGATCGCGTTCGCGCCGGGCGCCTGGGCGATGGTCATCATCGTCGTCTCGCGCCCGTTGAGCATGGCGCTCGCCGAATAGCTCTGGGCGCCGAGCTCGAGCCTGGCGATATCGCGCAGCCGCACGACGGCGCCGTCGCTGCCGGTGCGGATGATGATGTTGCCGAATTCCTCGGGCGTGTGCAGCCGGCCCTCGGCGACCAGCGTATACTGCACCTCGGTTCCGGCCGGTGCCGGCGGCGCGCCCACCTGACCGAGCGAAGCCTGTATGTTCTGCGCCTGGATCGCCGACGCGACGTCGTCGGCCGTGATGCCAAGCGAGGTCATGCGCTCGGGATTCATCCAGACGCGCATCGAATATTTGGAAGCGCCGAGCGCCGAAGCCTCGCCGACGCCGGGCACGCGCGAAAGCGAGTCCACGATGCTGGTGGAGACGAAATTGGTCACTTCCAGCGGGGTCAGAGTGTCCGAATAAAAGCCCAGCGCCAGCACGAAATCTGGCGAGCGCGTACGTACCGAAACGCCTTGCTGGGCAACGGCGGCCGGCAGTTGCGAAATCGCCAGTTGCGCGCGGTTCTGCACATTCACCTGTGCGATCGCCGGGTCGGTGCCGACCTTGAAGGTGACGGAGAGGGAATACTGGCCTGCGTTCGAACTGGTCGAGGACATGTAGAGCATGTCGTCGACGCCGTTGATCGCCGTTTCCAGCGGACCACCGACGACGTCGGCGATAACCTCGGCACTGGCGCCCGGATAGACGGCCGAGACGCTGACGGTCGGCGGCGTGATGTTGGGATATTGCTGGATCGGCAGGAAGGAGATCGACAGCGTGCCGGCAAGCGCGATGACGATGGACACGACCATCGCCAGCCGCGTGCGGGTGATGAACAGCCCGGAGATCATGGACGGTCCCCGGCAGACTGCTCCTCGCTGGGTTGCACCTTGATGCCGTCCTTGAGCCGCTGGATGCCCTGCACCACGACCACCTCGCCGCCGCTGAGGCCCTTCGTGACAGCCCAGCCATTGCCGATGCGCGCGCCCGTTTCGATGCGCTTCTGGGAAACGGTGTCACCCTCGCCGAGCGTGAAGACGTAGCGGCCGTCACGGTCCTGCAGCACGGCCGTCTGCGGCACCACAGGCAGGTTCGGCACGTTCTTCTCGCGCACCTCAAGCGAGACGAACTGGCCTGGAATCAGGATGTGGTTCGGGTTGGGGAAGACCACCCGCACCGCCGCCGTTCCGGTCTGCGGGTCGATGGCGTTTTCGACATAGTCGATCGTGCCCGGCTTGTCATAGACCGTGCCGTTGGCGAGCTTCAGCGTCAGGTCCAGCGCGTTCGGATCGAGCGCGCCGCCGTTGCTTTCCTGCTGCCGCAGGGTCACGAGCAGGCCCTCGGATATGGAGAAAGCGACGCGGATCGGGTCGAGGCTGACGATGCGAGCCAGCGAGCCGGATTCTGGGCCGACCAGATTGCCTACGGTAAGGGCGGGGCGGCCGATGTCGCCGGCGATCGGCGCGGTGATGCGGGTATAGGACAGGTTCAGTTTCGCTGTGCGCAGGGCTGCCTGGGCGATCTCCACATTCGCGTTGGCAATGTCGTAGGCGGCCTGCGCCTGATCGAGAGCGGCCTGCGAGGCAGTCTTCTGGCTGAACAGTTGCTGGGTGCGTTCAAGGGTTCGCTTGTTGGCGTCCCGCGTCGCCTGCGCACTCGCCACCTGCGCCTCGGCCGACGCCACGGCCGCCTGATACTGATCCGGCTCGATCTCGAACAGCGCGTCGCCGGCCTTGACCGCCTGCCCGTCCCTGAAGCCGACCGACTGGAGGAAACCCTGTATGCGGGCTCGGATATCGACGGCCTGGATCGCTTCCACCCGCCCCGTGAACTGCGCAGGGGTGCTCGCCGGCTCGACCTTTATCGGCGCGACGATGACCGCCGGAGGCGGAACTTGTCCCGGCGCCGGCGTCTGGGAAAGTGCGGGCGTGGCGAAAAGCAGGGGAACAGTAAGAAAGAAGGTCAACCGAGAACGCGCAGATAGCTCGATCATCGCTGCAATCCCTCACGGTTACCCATCCCGGAAGGAACTGATCAGATAGGGGCCGGCTAAGTCAACCCCGTTCAGCGCTATGGAACCAAAGACCCAGCGTCCGGTCCTGGTGGGTCGCCGTCGTGGTTTGCGAGCGGCGGTGGCGGGATCGTCTGTCTGCGCCCATGCGGGAAGCTACGATCGCTATTGCCAGCACATTGCTGAAAGCAGCACTGGTCGCGTGAACCTGCCGACTACATTCCGGCCTCCGGTCTCACGTCGCTCCCCTGCTCCGCCATGTGTTCCGCTCTGAATCGATCACATTCAAACCCAGGTCTGCCAGCCCTGAAATGCGGTGGCAATCTTCATAAGTGGAATGCAAATCAGGCGCGTGCATGGCGCCTGATTCATCCCTACGGCTTCATTCGCCGTAGGGCATCCAGATGTTCTTGACCTGCGTGGCGCGTCTCAGGAACTCGCGGCCCTGCCCATCACCCGAAAGCCAGTTGCGCGAGCCGCCGCACCAGACCGGCTTGAGATTGCCGGCCGACGCAGCCTCGAGCATAGCTGCTTCGCCCGAGCCGAAATCCCACAGCGCGGCCACCTCGTCGTGCTCGGCAAGCGTCTTTGCCAGGCTAGCCGTCTCGCCGGTGACGATGCTGACCACGCCGGCCGGAACGTCGCTGGTGTCGAATATCTGATAAAGGTCCGTCGCGGCGAGCGGATGGCGGGCAGAGGGAACAGCGACGACCCGGTTTCCGACCGCCAGCGCCGGCATGACCAGCGAAACGAAGCCGAGAAGCGGCGCGCTGTCGGGGCAGACGATACCCATGACGCCGAATGGCTCGTTCATGGCGAGCGTCACATGGCGCGACTTGGTCGAATGCACCGCACCGTCATACTTGTCGGCGAAGCCGGCATAGAAGAAGGTCCGACCGATCGCCGCCGCGACTTCCGCAGCCGCGTCCTTGGCCGAGGCGCCGGTCATGGCGCGCAGCCGTGCCTCGAACTCGGGCGCGCGGGCCGACAGGTTCTCGGCCACGTAATAGAGGATTTGCGCGCGGTTATGCGCCGTCGCCGCGCCCCAGCTTGCGGCCTTGGCGGCAGCCTCGACGGCGTTGCGGATATCCTTGCGGTTGCCGAGCCCCGCCAGCCCGACCGTCCTGCCGGCGGGATTGGCGACCGGGTAGCTGTAGCCCGAATCCGGCCGCGCTTGCTTGCCGCCGATATAGAGCTTCGCTGTGCGGTCGATCGCATCGCCGGAAGCAGCATTGGCACCCTGTGAAGGCGAGCCGGTAAAGTCCGGCTTCGTAGCCGCCTTGCCGTCGGCAGGCTTGCCTTTCGCTGCCTTTTCTTCTTCGGCGACGAGGTATTCGTAGAGTCCTTCGCGGCCGCCCTCGCGGCCGAATCCGCTTTCGCGGTAGCCGCCGAAGCCGGCTGCCGCGTCGAACAGATTGGTGGCATTGATCCAGACCACGCCGGCCTTGACGCGCGCGGCGACGTCAAGACTGCGGTTGATGTTTTCCGACCATATCGATGCGGCCAGCCCGAAACGCGTGTTGTTGGCGAGTTGCACCGCCTCGTCCGGCGTGCGGAAGGTCATGCCCACCAGCACCGGCCCGAATATCTCGACCGTCGCCACTGTCGAAGCCGGCTCGACGCCGGTCATCAAGGTAGGCGGGAAGAACAGGCCTTTCTCTGGCATGGGAATGGGCGGCTGGAACAGCTCCGCCCCTTCCTGCACGCCCTTGGCAACGAGCGCTGCGATGCGCTCGCACTGTTCCCTGGAAACGACAGCGCCGATATCGGTGGACTTGTCGAGCGGGGCGCCGACGCGCAGCGTGCCCATGCGGGCGCGCAGCTTGGCATAAAACCGTTCGGCGACGCCTTCCTGCACCAGCAGCCGCGAACCGGCGCAGCACACCTCGCCCTGGTTGAACCAGATGGCGTCGACCAGTCCCTCGACGGCGCTGTCGAGATCGGCGTCGTCGAA
Source organism: Mesorhizobium sp. (assembly GCA_049647745.1). GTDB lineage: Bacteria > Pseudomonadota > Alphaproteobacteria > Rhizobiales > Rhizobiaceae > Mesorhizobium. Next base: position 17,814 of record JBARYG010000150.1, on the reverse strand, counting down.
GACGATGAAAGGCGACTTGCCTCCGAGTTCCAGCGACAGCTTCTTGCCCGACCCCGCCGTCGCCTTGCGGATGGTGCGGCCGACCTCGGTGGAGCCGGTGAAGGCGATCTTGGCGATGCCCGGATGATCGACGATCGCGGCCCCCGTCTGGCCTTCGCCGGTTACGATGTTGACGACGCCGTCCGGCAGGCCCGCCTCGCGGCAGATTTCGGCGAAGGCGAGCGCGGTCAGCGGCGTCTGCTCGGCCGGCTTCAGCACGACGGTGTTGCCGGCCGCCAGCGCCGGCGCGATCTTCCAGGCCAGCATCAGCAGCGGGAAGTTCCATGGGATGATCTGGCCGCAGACGCCGACGGGGCGATATCCGGGCAGTTCGCTGTCGATCAGCTCGGCCCAGCCGGCGTGATGATAGAAATGGCGGGCAACCAGCGGCACATCGATGTCGCGGCTCTCGCGGATCGGCTTGCCGTTGTCCATCGTCTCCAGCACGGCCAGGAAGCGGTCGCGCTTCTGGATGTGGCGGGCAAGCGCATAGAGATGTCGCGCGCGTTCGTGGCCCGAAAGCCGGGACCAGCTTTTGAAAGCCCGCTGCGCGGCCTCGACAGCGCGGTTCACGTCGCCCGTCGAACCGTTCGCGACATGGGCGAGAACCGCACCGTCGGCGGGGTTCTCGACGGCGAAGCTTTCGCCCGCTGCCGGATCGGTGAATTTGCCATCGATGAAGTGGCCGAAGCCGGCCTTGTGCCGATCCAGCCAGGCGGTAACGTGCTCGCTGCCTTCGGGCGCCGGGCCATAGTCCATGGTTTGCAGTATGTCGGCGACGATATCCATGGCGGTCTCTTTCAGGCGAGGGCGTGCCGATAGGTGGCTGAATAACGGCCGGTGACGAAGTGCTCGAGCTGCCGCTCGATATCGGCCAGCAGCGAGCTTGCGCCGATGCGGAACAGGTCCGGCTCCAGCCATCGGCGGCCAAGCTCCTCCTTCATCAGGATGAGCCAGTTGACGGCATCCTTGGCGGTCCGCAGCCCGCCGGCCGGCTTGAAGCCGATCCTGAATCCGGTCGCCTCGCCGTAGTCGCGCAGCGCCCTCAGCATGACGAGGCTCACCGGCAGCGTAGCGTTGACGTCTTCCTTGCCCGTCGAGGTCTTGATGAAATCGGCGCCGGCCTGCATGGCCACCATCGAGGCCTTGTAGACGTTGCGCAGCGTCTTAAGGTCGCCGGTGGCGAGGATCGCCTTCAGATGCGCCGGGCCGCAGGTTTCGCGCATCGCCGCCACCTCGTCGTAGAGCGCCGCCCAGTCCTGCCGGAACACCAGCGCCCGGTTGATGACGATGTCGATTTCCGCCGCGCCCTCGTCCACCGCATAGCGGATCTCGGCCAGCCGCTGCGGCAGCGGGGTCAGGCCCGCCGGGAAACCGGTCGCCACCGACGCCACCGGAATGCCGGAGCCGACAAGCGCCTTGATGGCGGCCGGAACCATGGCGGGATAGACGCAGACCGCGCCTACCCGGGGCGGCGCGGCCGTCAAACCCAAACCCTCCACCAAGTCGTCGCTCAGCGGGCGCCGCGCCTTGGCACACAGCCGGCGCACCCGCTCGGGGGTGTCGTCGCCCGCCAGCGTCGTCAGGTCGATGCAGGTCAGCGCCTTGACCAGCCACGCCGCCTGGTACTGTTTCTTGACGGAGCGGCGCGCCGGCAGCGTCGCCGCCCGCCGCTCGACCCCCGAAAGGTTCACCTGGACAGCATCGAACGCCGCTACGTCGAGCGGAACGCCCTCGTTGCGGCGGAAATTTTCAAGTCGCTGCGGCGTCGTCTGATCCGGAATTGTCACGGATGCTGCCCATCCCTCAAGCCGATCGCCGCCTTTGACGGTGTCGGCGCATTATGTTTTAATCCGATCATTATGTTCGGATCGTTTCATATTGATCCGGAGCCTGTCAAGTACGCATCCGGCGCTCGCGCAATGGTATCGGTCATTCTCGTCCGAGTCGCCGGGAATCGTGGGACCCATGGAGGCCATGTGAGCAGAACGGGACACAGGGATGCGCGATTGAACGCACTGGGCGGGCTGCTCGAACGCGAGGGAGTGCTACGGCTGCGCGATGCGGCCGCCCGGCTTGATGTCGCGGAAATAACGATAAGGCGCGATATCGGCGAAGCCCGAGGCCGTTTCACCTGCCTTGGCGGCTATATCGTCGGCGCGCGCGACGGCCTCGCCGGCAGCGACTACGTGCTCGACGAGGAAAAAGACAGTCATGCCATGGCCAAGGCCGCGGCGTGCGCCGAGGCGGTCAAGCTTCTGGAAGAAGACGATACGATCTTCATCGATTGCGGCACGACGACAGCATATCTGGCCGCGCTCATTCCGCAGGATATGCGACTGACGGCGATATGCTACTCCATGAATATCGCCGAGGCCCTGCGGCATCGCCAGAACGTCCGGCTGATCCTGCTTGGCGGCCTCTATCACCCGGAAGCAGCGTCCTTTTCGGGCGAGGAGGCGCTTGAGACGCTGAAGCGCATCAACCTCAACAAGGCATTCCTCTCCGCCGGCGGCGTGCATGAAACACGCGGCGCCACCTGCTCGCATTTCCATGAAGTGCCGATCAAACAGATGGCCATGAAGCGGACGATCGAGGCCCATCTCGTCGTCGACGCAAGCAAATTCGGCAAGGTCCGGCCGGCCCGCTTCGCCGAGGTATCGAACTTCACCTCCATCATCGCGGACAGCCCGCGAGCCTTGGAGCAGCTAAAGGCATAGCGGAGACCGGGACAATGCCGGCTGCGCAGGAATAGCATCGAAAAACTGGCTTCGTGCTTACGCGAACCTAAGCGCATCCGTTGCGGCGGAGTGCGTGAAGCCAAGTAATGCATTGATATTTAAGAGAAAATTGGCGCACCCGACAGGATTCGAACCTGTGACCTCTGCCTTCGGAGGGCAGCGCTCTATCCAGCTGAGCTACGGGTGCCTTCAGGGGTGGCGATTGCTTCCTGAGTGGCCAGCCAGCGCTTCTTAGCGGAAGCTGTTCGCAGCTTCAACGGGAGAAATGGAATTGCGCTGCCTCGATCGGCAAAGGTGGCAGGTCCGGATTCCGTCAGGGCCGATCTCGATTCGATTAAGCGGTGTCGGCGGGAGGCCGGCTGCCGAACGGCTCGGAATCCGAGATGAACTATAGATCGAAATCAACGGTGGATATGGCTGCACCGATCGGCGCGGTATGCAGTTCAATATCCGCGACACTGATGCGCCGACGACTCCGGTCGATGTAAACGGCACAATCGAGCGGCATTGGCGGCGTACCTAATCGCCGATGGCGGCGGTTGTTTTGGCTCCGCGCCGACGCGGCACGGACAGGATTCCACCAGTCTATCTGCTGAAGAAAGACGCGCTCGTGGAGGTCGTTCCCGCGGGCAAATCGTTCCCGCTTTCCTGGTGCCTGCAGTCGTTGAGGAGGAATTTGTCCGCCCCGGCTACTCTTGTTCTCGGCACAAACTGGGCCTGCTCCCCTTCCCTTTCACCGGAAGCCGCGCCTATACTCCATAACCTTCAACCCATCTGGTGAATAATGCCGCCTGCAAAAAAGGAAGCCCGACCGTCCAACCGCGCGGGACGTGCGCGCATGCCCGCATTCGTTAAGAACCTGCGTGGCGTCAGGAACTGGAAAGAGGCCAGCATCTGGCTGGAATATCGCGGCATCGAAGATATCGAATGCATCACCCCCGACCAGGCCGGCATTGCCCGCGGCAAAATGATGCCGTCGAAGAAATTTACCTCCAACACCTCGCTGGCCTTGCCATCGGCCGTGTTCATGGCAACGATTTCGGGCGGCTATCCGGAAGACGGCAACGGCTTCCACTATCCGGAAGACGACGGCGACCTGAAGCTGTTGCCCGACCTTTCGACGCTGACCGTGGTGCCGTGGGAGGAAGACCCGACCGCCGCCGTCATCTGCGATCTCGTCCATCAGGACGGACGATATGTCGAGTTTGCGCCACGCAACGTGCTCAAGCGCGTGCTTGGCGTCTATGACAAGCTCGGCCTGAAGCCGGTGGTGGCGCCGGAGATCGAGTTCTACCTGGTGCGCAAGAACCCCGACCCCGACTATCCGCTGACCCCGCCGGTCGGACGTTCCGGCCGGGCTATCGGCGGCGGCGCCGGCTATTCGATCGCCGGCGTCAACGAGTTCGACGAACTGATCGACGATATCTATCATTTCTCGGAAAATCAGGGGCTCGAGATCGACACCCTGATCCACGAGGAAGGCGCCGGCCAGCTCGAGATCAATCTGCGCCATGGCGATCCGGTCGAACTCGCCGACCAGGTCTTCATGTTCAAGCGCACCATCCGCGAGGCGGCGCTGAAGCACGACATCTACGCCACCTTCATGGCCAAGCCGATCCAGGGCCAGCCGGGTTCGGCCATGCATATCCACCAGTCGATCATCGACAAGAAAACCGGCAAGAATATCTTTACGGCCGAGGACGGTTCGGAAACCGACGCCTTCTTCCATTTCATCGGCGGCATGCAGAAACACGTGCCGAACGCGCTGGCGATGTTCGCGCCCTATGTCAATTCATACCGCAGGCTGACGCAGGGAGCCTCCGCGCCGGTCAACAACAAATGGGGCTATGACAACCGCACCACGGCATTCCGGGTGCCGCGCTCCGACCCGGGAGCGAGGCGCGTGGAAAACCGCATCCCTTCTTCCGACGCCAACCCCTATCTGGCGCTCGCCGCCTCGCTCGCCTGCGGGCTGATCGGCATGAAGAACAAGGCCAAGGCCGAGCCGCCGGTGGTGACGACGGCCAACGAAGACCAGATCGACCTGCCGCGCGGGCTGCTCGAAGCCGTCGACCTGTTCGAGGACGACAAGGAATTGTGCGAGATGCTGGGCAATTCCTTCGCCACCACCTATGCAGCGATCAAGCGCGCGGAATTCGAGACCTTCATGGAGGTCATCAGCCCATGGGAGCGAGAGTTCCTTCTGCTGAACGTGTGACGCCGATGGCCTACCAATCCCCCATCTCGCCCGGACGCTCCTGGTATGAGGACACTGCCGGGCCGCGGCCCGACTATCCGGCGCTCGACGGCGACCGGACATGCGACGTCGTCATCATCGGCGGCGGCTTTACCGGCCTGTCGGCGGCAACCCATCTCGCCAAGGTGGGCACCGACGTCGTGCTGATCGAAGCGCATCGGTTTGGTGACGGTGCCTCCGGGCGCAACGGCGGGCAATTCGGTACCGGCCAGCGTGCCTGGGCGGAGGAAATGGAGGCCGAGTTCGGCTTTTCACGCGCCAAGGCGCTGTTCGACCTGGCCGAAGAGGCCAAAACGCACCTGCTCGAATTCGCCGCGTCCAACGAGATCGACATCGATTTCATGCCGGGCCAGATGTCGGTGGCGCACAAGCAGCGCTACGTCGATGCCTACAAGGCTCATGCCGAAATCATGGCGGGACGTTTCGGTTATCCGCATATTTCCTTCATGGACGCGAAAGAGACGGCCGAGCGGCTTGGCTCGACGCATTATTTCGGTGGCGTGCGCGACACCGGCACCGGCCATATCCATCCGCTGAAACTGGTGATCGGTACGGCACGGGCGGCGGCCCAGGCCGGTGCGCATCTGTTCGAACAGACGGCATCGACCGGCATTGCATCCACTGGCGGCAAGGTGCGGGTGACCACGCCAACGGGCACGATCACCGCACAAAAATGCCTGGTCGCGGTCAATGCCTATGGCGGGACGCTGGAACCGGTGAGTGCCGCGCATATAATGCCGATCGGCTCCTTCATCGGCGCGACCGTGCCGCTTGATGCTTTTCCGGACGTGTTGCCCGGTGGCGAAGCGGTCGACGATTCCCGCTTCGTCGTTCGCTATTTCCGCAAATCGAAGGACGGGCGGCTGCTGTTCGGCGGGCGGGAAATCTACGGCGTCAACGACCCGAAGGATATCCACATCCACATTCGGCGGCAGATCGCCGAACTTTATCCTGCGCTGAAGGATATCGAGATCACCCATGGCTGGGGCGGCTATGTCGGCATCACCCTGCCCCGGAAGCCGTTCGTGCGTGAGGTGATGCCCAATGTGATTTCGGCGGGCGGCTATTCCGGCCATGGGGTGATGCTGTCGAATTTTGTCGGCAAGCTCTATGCCGAAACCGTCGCCGGCAACCGCGACCGCCTGAAGCTGATCGAGGACCTGAACATCCCCTCATTTCCGGGCGGGCGGCGGCTGCGGGCACCGCTTTTGTTCCTTGCGCTCAACTGGTATGCGTTGCGTGATCGATTTTGACGAAATTTTGCACTTGATGCTCGTTTCGAATTTCTTAATGTTGGCAAAGTGATGCCACATTCGTCGGTCTAGATACCGACAACAGATAAGAACCAGCGAAAATGGCTGGCATGGACGGTTGCCCAACTCCAACAGAACGCTTGCTGTGGAAGATGGACTTTCCGCCCTCTCGCGGAGAAGGCAGGTAGTGAAGGGGTTGTTCATCTTTGGCAGGCCGCGACAGCGGCGTCTTGCGATGACGTTCGGCTATGAATGCCGCCCGTCTTTCGGGCGTATGATCCGCGCGAATTTGCATTTCGTCATCGCCGCTCTCGGGACGGCCTCGTTCTTGGGCGTGGCCGGATTGGCGCTTTGGCTTGCCATGCCTTCCATCGAACGACCGGCTTTTGCCGATTCCAAACAGGAAACCGCCGTCCAGCAAGCCGCCGTCGCCCCCCTTGCCAGCCAGGTGGCCGCCGCGGTCCCGGAGCCCGCTGCCGCCCCCCGGGCGGATGAGGTTACGCCGCAAACCGCGGCCGCCGAGGCTGATATTCCGGTTCTGAAGCCCAATGACGTGCGCTGGAAGGACCCGAGTGCTCCTGCAAAGCCTGCATCGGCACCGTCGTCCTCCGTACAGGCCGTCAATGCCGAGGCCACCGCGCCAACTGACGGGGAACCCGTCGCCGATACGGCCAACTCGCAGCTTTCGGCATTTGCCGCTGCAAACCGCGCTCAGGTGAGCGGTATTCAGGAGCATACCGGGACCAATCCCGATGCCTCCGAAACGGCCGCCATTCCCTCAGCAAAACCGCAGCCTCCGGCCGATAAACCGGCGTCCACCACCAAGGATGAATCGACGACGCAGGAAGGGCGCATCCTGCACGGAGTGACCATGCGCGCCGGCCCCAAAAAAGGCGCGGCGGCCCTGACGACCATTCCTGCGAAAACAGTCGTGCAGGTGGTGTCCTGCAAGCAGTGGTGCGAAGTCGTCTACCAGGGCAGGCACGGCTGGATCTACAAAAGCTTCGTCAAGCACGACGATTGACCGGGCGCGGCGACTGACTGGGCCGGGACGACCAGGCCCGACCACCTGTAAGACAACACTTCAGATACAGCGGCCGCCGTCGACCTCCAGCGCGACACCGGTGATGAAGGCGGCCTCGTCGGAAGCGAGCCAGAGTGCTGCATTGGCGATGTCGAGCGGCGTCGACAGGCGACCAAGCGGGATCGAGGCACGAAACTTTTCGCGGATTTCCGGCGTATCGGCGCCCATGAATTTCTCCAGCATGCCGGTATCGCCGGCGACCGGGCAGAGGCAGTTGACGCGGATGTTCTTCGGCGCCAGTTCCACGGCCATCGACTTGGTCGCGGTGATTGCCCACCCCTTCGAGGCATTATACCAGGTAAGGCCGGGGCGAGGCCGCAGGCCGGCGGTCGAGGCCGTGGTGAGAATGACACCGCCGCCCTGGCTTTCCATGATCGGCACCACGCAGCGCGCCGCATGGTAGATCGCCTTCATGTTGACGGCGGCGATCAGGTCGAACGTCGCCTCGTCCACGCCCAGCATGTCGCCATTGCGGTGGGTATAGCCGGCATTGTTGACCATGACGTCGATGCGACCGAAGGCATCCATCGCCTTGCCGATCATCTGATCGAACTCGGATGATTGCGACACGTCGGTCTGCGTCCATATGGCCGCTTCGCCGATTTCTCCCGCGACCCGTTCGGCACGCTTGGCGTTGAGATCGGCGACGACGATTTTCGCGCCTTCCTCGGCGAAGCGTCTGGCCATGCCTTCGCCAAAGCCCGACGCAGCACCGGTGATGACGGCCACCTTGTCCTTCAGTCGCATGCTTGCCTCACCCATGGTTGAAGACGATCGTCTTGGTTGCCGACATGTCGTAGAGCGCTTCAAAACCCTTTTCGCGGCCATGGCCGGAGCGCTTGAAGCCGCCGAAGGGAAGTTCGATGCCACCGCCGGCGCCGTAGCCGTTGACGAACACCTGGCCCGAGCGCACCCGCTTCGCCACGCGATGCTGGCGGCCGCCATCCCTAGTCCATACACCGGCGACCAGCCCGTAATCAGTGCCGTTGGCGAGACGAATGGCTTCTTCCTCACTCTCGAAAGGAAAGAGCGTCAGAACTGGGCCAAACACTTCCTCGCGGGCGACGGTCGAAGCCGGGTCGACCGTGCCGAACAGGACCGGCGCGAAATAGAAGCCGCCCTCCGGCGCATCGGAACGGATCGAACCCCGCGCCAGAACCGGAATGCCGGCTTTTTCGGCTTCCGCCACCATCGAGGCGACCCGCTGCCGCTGTTTGGCGCTGATCAAGGCGCCGAGGTCAAGGTCCGCGTCGTGCGGACCGGCGACCAGTGCCGAAAACCGTTCGGCCAGAGCAGCCGCTACTTCCTCATAGACTGGCCGCTCGATCAGCACCCGGCTGCCGGCCGAGCAGGTCTGCCCGCCATTCTGGATGATGGCGTTGACCAGCACCGGCAGCGCCTTGTCCATGTCGGCGTCGGCAAAGACGATTTGCGGCGACTTTCCGCCGAGTTCCATGGTGACGCCGCGGTTGTTGCCGGCCGCCGCCTGCTGAATGGCGGTGCCGGTGGCGGGTGAACCGGTGAAGGTGACGTAATCCACATCGGGATGAGCCGAAAGCGCCGCGCCCGCCTGATGGCCGTAGCCGGTAATGACGTTGAAGACGCCTTCCGGGAAACCGGCTTCGAGCGCCAGTTCGGCGATGCGGATTGCGGTCAGCGAGGCGTCTTCAGCCGGCTTGACCACCAGCGTATTGCCCATGGCAAGGGCCGCGCCAGCCACCCGCGCGAGGATTTGCAGCGGATAGTTCCACGGAATGATGCCGGCGACGACGCCGTGCGGCTCGCGCAGGGTCAGCGCCGTGTAGCCTTCGAGAAACGGGATGGTGTCACCGTGGATCTTGTCGCCGGCACCGCCGTAGAATTCGTAATAGCGCATGGTGGCGGTGACATCCGCCCTGCCCTGCCTGGCCGGCTTGCCAGTATCGCGCGATTCGAGCGCCGCCAGTTCGTCGCCGTTCTTTTCGACCAGAAGGCCGAGGCGGGTAAGGAGGCGCCCGCGCTCCACCGCCGGCATCCTCGCCCACGGCCCTTCATCGAAGGCGCGCCGCGCCGCCCGCACCGCTCGGTCCACATCGGCCGCGCCGGCAGACGGGATTGAGGCGAACACCTTGCCGTCGGAGGGGCAAACCACGTCAATGCGTTCGCCCGAAACGGCGTCGACCAGCTTGCCGTCGATGACCTGCATGAAGGCGCGATCCTGCGCGACGGTCACTGAAAGGTGCGAACCCATGTCCATTTCTCCTTTGGCTTCGCTTGTAGCCCGCCCTATGTTGCGATGGCGAAGACGGCGGGAGAGACTATCGCGATCGGACCGCCGTCGTGCTGGACCAGTGACACTATCGATGCTGTGACACCATGGCACTGGCCAATCTAAATCGATTAGATTATATCAATCCGGCGTTACAAGCCGGCGTCGAAACGGACAGACAATGACCAGCCAGATCATCCCCGTAGACCCTTTCGATTTCATCATTTTCGGCGGCACCGGCGATCTTTCGGAGCGCAAGCTTTTGCCTTCGCTCTATCATCGCCAGCGCGACCACCAGTTTTCCGAGCCGACGCGCATTATCGGCACGTCGCGCTCAAAAATGACAGACGACGAATTCCGCGCTTTCGCCAAGAAGGCCATTTCCGAACACGTCGCCAAGGAAGACATCGATGCCAAGGAACTGACGAAGTTTCTGGAGCGACTGTCCTATGTCGCGGCCGATGCCATCAGCGGCGACGGCTTCGACAAGCTGAAGAAGGAAGTGGGCGACAGCGATCGCATCCGCGCCTTCTATCTGGCGGTGGCGCCCTCGCTGTTCGGCGAAATCTCGCACAAGCTCAAAGAGCACAAGATGATCACGCCCAATTCGCGGATCGTCGTCGAAAAGCCGATCGGCCGCGACCTTGCCTCGGCGCAAGCACTCAACGACCAGATCGGCAGCGACTTCCACGAAAGCCAGATTTTCCGCATCGACCATTATCTCGGCAAGGAGACGGTACAGAATTTGATGGCGCTTCGCTTCGCCAATGCGCTTTACGAGCCGCTTTGGAACTCCGCGCATATCGACCATGTCCAGATCACGGTCGCCGAAACCGTGGGCCTGGAAGACCGCGTCACCTATTACGACAAGGCCGGCGCGCTGCGCGACATGGTGCAGAACCACATCATGCAGCTGGTTTGTCTGGTGGCCATGGAAGCGCCTTCATCCATGGACGCCGACGCACTGCGCGACGAAAAACTGAAGGTGTTGCGGGCGCTCAAGCGCATCAACGGCAACGAGGCACCCAAGGAGACGGTGCGCGGCCAGTATCGCGCCGGCGCTTCCGCCGGCGGCCCGGTAGAAGGCTACATCGAAGAACTTGGCAGCGAGAGCAGCACCGAGACCTTTGTCGCCATCAAGGCCGAGATCGCCAACTGGCGCTGGGCGAACGTGCCGTTCTACCTGCGCACCGGCAAGCGGCTTGCGAACCGCGTTTCGGAAATCGTCATCGAGTTCAAGCCGATCCCGCACTCGATCTTCGCCGGCGAAAGCGCAGGGCCCATCTTCCCCAACCAACTGGTCATCCGGTTGCAGCCGGACGAGGGCGTCAAGCAGTTCATCATGATCAAGGATCCGGGTCCGGGCGGCATGCGGCTGCGCCAGATCCCGCTCGACATGAGCTTCGCGCAATCCTTCAAGGGGCGCTCGCCCGACGCTTATGAGCGGCTGATCATGGACATGATCCGCGGCAACCAGACGCTGTTCATGCGCCGCGACGAGGTCGAGGCCGCATGGAAATGGATCGACCCGATCCAGGACGCCTGGGCAAGCGGACAACAGGAAGTGCAGGGCTATACCGCCGGCACATGGGGGCCTTCCGCCTCGATCGCCTTGATCGAGCGCGACGGGCGTACCTGGCACGAAAGTAACTGAACGGCATGGACGGCAATTTCCACTGGCATGGTTTTGGGACCCGCGACGAACTGGCGTCCGCGTTTGCGTATGTGGTTGCCGACCGACTCGCCAAGGCAATTGCCACACGCGGCGAGGCGCTGCTCGCCGTCTCCGGCGGCACGACGCCGGCGAAATTCTTCGCCGCGCTGTCGACCAGAACCATCGCCTGGAACAAGGTGACGGTGACCCTGATCGACGAGCGCTTCGTGCCAATGGCCTCGCCTCGCTCGAATGCCGCACTGGTTGCCGTGAACCTGCTGCAGAATACGGCTGCCGATGCCAAATTCGTTCCGCTCTACCATGAAACGGAGAGTATCGAGGCCGCGGCGTTCGCCGCAGACGGCGTCCTGCAGAAACTGGCGTGGCCGCTCGACGTGGCGGTGCTTGGCATGGGCAACGACGGCCACACCGCCTCGTTCTTTCCCGATGCGCAAGGCCTCACCGGATTGCTGGATCCGGCCGCGAAAAGCACCGTGCTGCCGGTTCATGCGCAAAGTGCAGGCGAACCGCGCCTGACCCTGCCGATGGCGCGGATCGTCGAGGCCCGCTTCGTCGCCCTGCACATAGAAGGTGCGGACAAGCACGCGACCTTTGAAAGCGCGATGGGAGCGGGCGTCAAAAAGCCGATCCGCGCCGTGATCGACGCCTCGCCGAGACCGATCGAGGTTTTCTGGGCACCCTGATTCGACCGTTTCGACGACCGGGGAACCGACCGATTTCAGGCACCATTCCTGAAGGACTGAAGCCATGACCGCCAGACACGACATAGAAGCCATCACCGGCCGCATCCGCGAGCGCTCCAGGGCCAGCCGCGAAATCTATCTCGCCCGTCTCGCCGAGGCATCGGGGCGAGGCGCCAACCGTGCGGTGCTTTCCTGCGGCAACCTCGCTCACGGCTTTGCCGTATGCAGCCCCTCTGAAAAAATAGCCCTTGGCGGCGACCGCGTGCCGAACCTCGGCATCATCACCGCCTATAACGACATGCTGTCGGCGCACCAACCGTTCGAGACCTATCCGGCGCTGATCAAGCAGGCGGCCAAGGAAGAGGGCTGCATCGCGCAGGTGGCGGGCGGCGTGCCGGCCATGTGCGACGGCGTGACCCAGGGTCAGCCGGGCATGGAGCTTTCGCTTTTTTCGCGCGACGTGATCGCCATGGCGGCGGCGATAGGCCTGTCGCACAACATGTTCGACGCGGCCGCCTTCCTCGGCGTCTGCGACAAGATCGTGCCGGGGCTTTTGATGGCCGCCCTTTCCTTCGGCCACCTGCCGGCGGTTTTCATCCCCGCCGGGCCGATGACGTCCGGCCTGCCCAACGACGAAAAGGCAAAGGTCCGCCAGCTTTACGCTGAAGGAAAATGCGGCCGCGCCGAACTGCTGGAGGCGGAATCGAAGTCCTACCACGGGCCGGGCACCTGCACGTTCTACGGCACCGCCAACTCCAACCAGATGCTGATGGAGATCATGGGCCTGCACACACCCGGCGCCTCCTTCGTCAATCCGGGCACGAAACTGCGCGATGCGCTGACACGCGAGGCGACGAAGCGGGTGCTGGCCATAACCCAACTCGGCAACGCCTACACGCCGGTCGGGCGCATGATCGACGAGCGTTCGATCGTCAACGGCGTCGTCGGGCTGCACGCCACCGGCGGCTCGACCAACCACACCATCCACCTGATCGCGATTGCGGCTGCGGCCGGCATAAAGCTGACCTGGCAGGATATTTCCGACCTGTCGGAAGCCGTGCCGCTTCTGGCGCGCGTTTATCCGAACGGCCTTGCCGACGTGAACCATTTTGCCGCCGCCGGCGGCATGGGCTTTCTCATCCGCGAACTGCTCGACGCGGGCATCTTGCATGAGGACGTGCAGACGGTGTGGGGCGAAGGCCTGCGCCCCTATGCGATCGAGGCGAAGCTGGCCGAGGACGGTTCGGTGGAACGCCAGCCGGCGCCCAGGACAAGTGGCGATGACAGGGTGCTGGCCCCGTTCGCCAGGGCTTTCCAGCCGACCGGCGGTCTGAAGGTGCTGTCCGGCAATCTCGGCCACGCCATCATCAAAACTTCCGCCGTGAAGCCCGAACGGCGTGTCATCGAAGCGCCGGCGAGGGTGTTCGACAGCCAGCATGGGCTGAACGACGCCTTCAAGGCGGGCGAATTGACCGGTGACTTCATCGCCATAATCCGCTTCCAGGGACCACGGGCCAACGGGATGCCTGAATTGCACAAGCTGACCACCGTACTCGGCGTTCTGCAGGATCGCGGCCAACATGTCGCGCTGGTGACGGACGGACGCATGTCGGGCGCTTCCGGCAAGGTGCCGGCGGCGATCCATGTCACCCCGGAAGCGCTGGAGGGCGGCGTGATAGGCAAGGTGCAGGACGGCGACATCGTGCGGCTCGACGCCGAAGCGGGAACGCTGGAAGTGCTGGTACCGGCCGGCGACCTCGCGCTACGGCCGACACCGGGCACTGATCTTTCGGCCAATGAATTCGGCTTCGGCCGCGAACTTTTCACCGGCTTCCGCGCGGTGGCCGCGCGAGCCGATCTGGGTGCCAGCGCATTCGGAACCGCGTAACGCCCGGCCGCTATTCCTGAGTCGTCGAGCCGGCCGGAGAAGCAGGTTTCTCGACTGAGCCGGGCGAAGTTTCCGCGGCCGGTTCGGAAGACGGTTCCGTAACAGGATCAGGCGAAGGCTCCGCGGCAGGCTCGGGTGAAGGTTCTGCGGCCGGGCCGGGCGAAGGTTCCGTTGCAGGTTCGGGTGACGGTTCCGTTGCTGCTGGCTTGGTGACCTCGGCGGGAGCGGTTTCCTGCGCTGCCGGTGCGGTTGCCACGGCTTCGGCCAATGCCTCCTGAAGCGCTTTCTCGTCCGATGCCTGGATATATTTGCCGCCGGTGGCCTCGGCGAGGCAGGCGACCTGCCTGCCGTCGTCGCTCGAAAGACCGAAACCGACGATATCGGCGGTGAAGCCGGGGCCGGCCGCTTTCAGTTCCTTGCCGAGCGCGCAGGGGTCGCCGCCACAGCTTTCCAGCCCGTCGGTTATCAGGACGATTTTGGTCTGTCCCTCGGTATAATTCAACGCCTCCGCCGCCTGCCTGACGGCAGCAGTCAGTGGTGTCTTGCCTAAAAATTTCAGATTGTCGGCAGCGGTCGAAATGGCATTTGCCGTCCCCGTCGCAGGCGGCACGATCAGTTCCACGTCGTCGCAGCTTGCCTTTTCGCGATGCCCATAAGCCATGAAACCGATTTCTTCCCCGGCCGGTACCGATGCGAGGGCGCTTCGCAGCGATTGGCGGGCGATTTCCTGCTTGGGCTTGCCGTCGATCTGGCCCCACATCGAGCCGGAAGCATCGAGAATGACGATGACGCGCTCGGCCGCCGTCGCCACCGAGGCGGTCGTCAGCAGGATCAAAACGCCAAGCAGGTTGCGTAGCAGCGCGGTCATGGTTGCTCCTTGGGGGAATCTCGTCGGGCGGCAAGCTAACGAGCCGTTTTCAGGCTGGCAAGGCACGCCACCGAGGCATCCGATCAATAGGTCGTGCGCCGTTCTTCCGATGGCGGGCGGCCAAATTGCAGCCGATAGCTCTGGGCGAAATAGGAATGCGAGGTGAAGCCGGTCGCGATCGCCACGTCGAGGATCGGCATGTTGGTCTGGCGCAGCAGTTCGCGCGCCCGCTCCAACCTGAGCCGCATGTAATAGCGGCCGGGCGTCATGGTGAGATGGCGCAGGAACAGCCGCTCGACCTGCCGCACCGACAGGCCGGCGGATTTCGCCAACTGGATCGCCGACAGCGGCTCGTCGAGGTGGTCGGCCATCAATTCGACGATCTTTCGCAACTTCTCCGACTTGCCGGTCAGGTCGCGTTCCGGCCCGACGCGCTGGCGGTCGCCGGCCGAGCGGATGCGTTCGTGCTGGAACTGGTTGGCGACGCCGTTGGCGAGGTTGGAACCGAGATCACCGCGCACGATTTCCAGCATCAGATCGATCGAAGTGGTGCCGCCGGCGCAGGTGTAGCGCTTGCGGTCGATTTCGAAGACGTTGCCGGTGCAATTGATGTCGGGAAAGCGCTCGATAAAGCCGGCGCGGTTTTCCCAATGGATGGTGCAACGATAGCCCTCAAGCTGACCGGCCTCGGCCAGCAGGTAGGAGCCTACCGACAGTGCCCCGAGCGCACCGCCACGGCGGCCCCAGCTGCGCAAGGCGCCGAGCACCTTGCTCTTACCGGGGAATTCCGTTGTGAGGCCGACCGCGACGAACAGGATGTCGACGCTGGGAACGTCGGCCACCGCATAGTCGATCTTGATCGGCAGGCCGTTCGAAGCCATCACGGCCTCGCCGTCGGCCGAGACCGTGGTCCAGCCGTAAAAATCGTGGCCAAGCAGGCGGTTGGCGGACCGGAAGGTGTCGATGGCGGCCGCCAGCGAGAACATCGAAAACTTGTCGACCAAAAGAAACGCGAACTGGCGGCCGCCCTGAACGGGCTCATTCATGGCCGGCCGTTCCACGGGGGCAGTCACTGTCGGCAAGGCAGGTGCTTTCGATGAATCAAAAGGAAGGGCGTTTCAGGCCCGCCGCAAGATAGGCGGAAACGAGCGTGTTGGCCATCAGCATGGCAATCGTCATCGGGCCGACGCCGCCGGGAACCGGGGTGATGGCACCGGCGACCTTTTCAGCCTCGGCGAAGGCGACGTCGCCAACGAGGCGCATCTTGCCTTCGCCCTTCTCGGGCGCCGGAATGCGGTTGATGCCGACGTCGATGACGGTGGCGCCGGGCTTGACCCAGTCGCCCTTGACCATCTGCGGACGACCGACAGCAGCCACCAGAATATCGGCGCTACGCGCCAGCGCCGGCAGGTCTTTCGTGCGGCTGTGGGCGATGGTGACGGTGCAGTTGGCCGCAAGCAGCAGGTTCGCCATCGGCTTGCCGACGATGTTGGAGCGGCCGAGCACGACGGCGTTCAGCCCGGAAAGGTCTTTTCCGCGCACGCGCTCGATCAGCAGCATGGAGCCGGCCGGCGTGCAGGGCACGAAAGCCGTTTCAAGCTCGCCCGTGCCGAGCTTGCCGACATTGATGAAATGGAAGCCGTCGACATCCTTCTCCGGCGCGATCTCCTGGATGACCTTGCCGGCGTCGATATGAGCCGGCAGCGGCAACTGCACCAGGATGCCGTGGATGGCGGCATCGGCGTTGAGGTCGCCGATGAGCTTCAGGAGCCCGCCCTCGGACGTGTCGGCCGGCAAGGTATGCTGCACCGAAAGAAAACCGCATTCCTTGGCGGTGCGCGATTTCGAGGCGACATAGACCTGACTGGCCGGGTCCTCGCCGACGATGACTACGGCAATGCCGGGTTTGGTCCTGTGCTTGCCGATCAGGTCAGCCGTCATGGCCTTCACCTTGCTTACCACGTCGGCGGCAACGCTCTTTCCGTCAATCAGTTCGGCCATGCCTCATCTTTCCTGCTATCGGCGTGCCGCCGGCGAACAGAAATGCCCTTCCGGAGGTCGTGCACATATTGAAAATCCATGGGGCATAGCCGCGTGGTCGCGCGGCTATGCCCGTTTCGTAGCATTTCATGAAAATTCGTTCGCGCAAGCCCGCCAATACGCCGCCCGATGCCGTAAACTCGAAATCAGACGGATTTATCGGGCGTTTTCAGAAATAGCGGCGGCGCGAGCGGCTTTCGGTGAGGTCGCGTACGGCATCGCGAAACTCCCGCAGGCTGGCGCGGATTTCCTCGATCGGCGTAGAATCTTCGGCTGCCGTCGGCATCTCTGGCATCTGCGGCTGGCCGTATGGGGTCGGCGCATAAGGCATCGGCGCGGCCTGCTGCGGATAGGGATAGACCGGCGGCAACGGCTGCGCCTGCCAGGGCTGCGCCTGTGCATGGCCCATCGGCGGCTGAGCATAGGGATAGGCCTGAGGCGGCGCATAAGGCTGCGGCTGCATCGGCGGCGCGGGATAGAGTCCCTGCTGCGGCATCATCGGCTGAGCGGCGGGATAATACGGAGCCTGGGGCGGATAGGGCTGCTGTGCGTACATCCCAGCCTGAAGCTGGGAGCCTTGCTGGAATTGGGGAGCCTGCTGGTACTGCGGCTGCGGGTAACCAGCCGGCTGCTGGGGGGCGAAGGGTGCGTTCATATCTGGGTAATAGGGATACATGGAACTCTCCGCTGGCTGCAGGGTATCGTCGGGGGCGAACGGGGTGGCATCGTCGAGCCCGGATTGGGTTTCTTCGTAGGCTTGCTCGTAGACTTCTTCTTCGTCAGGTTCTTCGTGGCGCGGCGTCTTGCGCCGCAAGGCCATGCCTATCGCCGCCCGCAGCGTTTCGATGGGGTTGGGCCGCGCCGATGGCGAAGCCGCAACCTCGACAGGTGCCGGATCGGCAACAGGAAGCGGTTGCGGCGGCGGGGGCTCGGGCTCGGGGGCGGCTACGACGGGGCGGCGAGGAGCCGGCGAACGCCGCGCGCGCTCATCGGCGGTTTCGCGCAGGCTCTCATAGGCGCCGCGCATGGCACCCAGGC
>JBARYG010000149.1:0-20074 GCA_049647745.1 Mesorhizobium sp. | reverse complement strand
CGTATTAAGTCCGTCCATGCAAATGTCGCTTGCCCCTCATTTTTGGACAATTCGTTCAGAAAATTGGACGATCAATGGATCTTGAAGCGGTCGATTTCTTCCTGAAGGTCGCGGAGGCGCAGTCGCTGTCGCATGCCTCGAAGCTCTCCGGCCTGCCGAAGTCGACGCTCAGCCACAAGATCCGCAAGCTGGAGGATTCGCTCGGAACCGCCCTTTTCGTGCGCGAGGGCCGCGAAATGCTGCTCTCCGACGCCGGCGCCGAATTCCTCGACCACGCCCAGCGCATCAAGGAAAGCTGCGAAGGTGCCAAGTCGGCCATCGCCGAGGCGCACAGCGACATCGCCGGCACGCTGACCATAGCCTCGACCGGCGAGTTCGGCACCTCTTTCACCTCTGAACTTCTGTTCGCCTTCCGACAGCAATATCCGCAGGTCAACGTCGACGTGGTGTTTTTATCGCTCGGCTATTTTCTGGCACCAGAAAAGAACCATCCCTTCGACGGCATCTTCCATTGGGGCGACCCGGACAATCCCGACTACATCGCCCGCAAGCTCGGCGAGGCTTCCTTCGGCCTTTACGCCAGCCCCCGCTATCTGGAGACGCACGGGTTTCCGGAGACGCCGGCCGATCTTTCCGCGCATGGCCAGATCGCTTTCCGGCTGGCGAGCGGCGTGCAGGCGTGGCGATTGCAATCGGGCGGCGAGGTGTTCGAGAAAACGCCCGAGGCGCAGTGCATGGCCAACGACTACTGGATGCTGAAATATTTCGCCGTCGCCGGCGAAGGCATCGTCTACCTGCCCGCCTTCTTCACCGAGATCGAATGCATGAACGGCGATCTGGTGCCTGTGCTGCCTCAGTGGCGCTCCGAAATGGTGTCGATCAACCTGCTCTACATGCGCCGCCGCTACGTCTCGCGCAAATTCGCCGCCTTCCTCGAATTTTGTCTTAACTACTACCACGAACGAAACAACTACGTCACACCGCGCTATTGCGTGGAGGTCGTCCGCCCCTATGCGGAGGCCCGCAGCCATGGAGAGAAAAGACCATGATCAAGACCTGGTTCGAAAGCGCGCCGCGCCTCGTCGATGTCGCCATGGGGCGCACGCCGGCCGACACCGTCATCCGCAACGTGCGCTGGGTGAACGTGCACTCCGGCGAGATCATCCCGGCTACCGATATCGCCATTTCCGCCGGCCGATTCGCTTTCGTCGGCGCTGACGCCAGCCACACGATCGGCGACAAGACCAAGGTGATCGACGGCAAGGGCCGCTATGCGGTGCCGGGCCTCTGCGACGCACACATGCATGTCGAGAGCGGCATGGTCACCGTCACCGAATTCGCCCGCGCCATCATTCCCCACGGCACCACCTCGATGTTCATCGACCCGCACGAGATCGCCAACGTGCTCGGCATGGCCGGCGTCAAGCTGATGCACGACGAGGCGGCAGGCCTGCCCATCAACGTCTATGTCCAGATGCCGAGTTGCGCGCCGAGCGCGCCCGGCCTTGAAAACAGCGGCGCGGCACTTGGTCCCGACGACGTGAAGGAGGCGATGACCTGGCCCAACATCATCGGCCTTGGCGAGATGATGAATTTTCCCGGCGTGGTGGCCGGCGACGCCAATATGCTGGCCGAGATCGGCCACACCCAGGCCGCCAACAAGACGGTGGGCGGCCACTATGCCTCGAAGGACCTCGGCAACCCCTTCCACGCCTATGCCGCCGCCGGCCCCGCCGACGACCATGAAGGCACGAGCCTCGAGGACTGCATCGCCCGCGTGCGGCAGGGCATGCGCGCCATGCTGCGCCTCGGTTCGGCCTGGTACGACGTTGCCGCCCAGGTCAAGGCGATCACCGAGCATGGCCTGGATTCACGCAATTTCGTGCTTTGCACCGACGACAGCCACTCCGGTACGCTGGTGCATGACGGGCACATGAACCGGGTCGTTCGCCACGCCATCGCGCAAGGCCTGAAGCCGATCACCGCCATCCAGATGGCCACGCTCAACACCGCCCAGCATTTCGGCCTGGAGCGCGAACTGGGCTCGATCACGCCCGGCCGCCGCGCCGACCTCATCCTGACTTCCGACTTGGTCGAACTGCCGGTCGAGATCGTCATCGGACAGGGGCAGGTACTCGCCGAAAACGGCAAGCTCACCGGCCAGATTCCGCACTACGACTATCCGGCGACGGCAAAGAACACGGTGCGGCTCGGCAAAAAGCTGACGGCGGAAGATTTCGACATCTCAGCCCCCGAAGGCGCCAACGCGGTCAACGCGCGCGTCATCGGCGTCATCGAGAACCAGGCTCCAACCCGCGCGCTTCAGCATTCGCTGCCTGTCGAAAACGGCCTCGTCGGCATGGATATTCCCGCCGACGTCTGCCAGATCGCGCTGGTCGAGCGGCACCGCGCCACCGGCAAGGTGGTCAACGCCTTCGTCTCCGGCTTCGGCTACGACAAGCCCTGCGCGCTGGCCAGCACGGTGGCGCATGACAGCCACCACATGATCGTCGTCGGCACGAACAAGGACGACATGGCGTTGGCGGCCAACCGGCTGGGCGAAGTCGGCGGCGGCGTGGTGTTGTTCAGCGAAGGCCGGGAACTGGCGCTGGTCAAACTGCCCATCGCCGGCCTGATGTCGGACCAGCGCGCAGAGATCGTCGCGAGCGAGGCCAACGCGCTCATTGCCGCGATGCAGGCCTGCGGCTGCAAGCTGAACAACGCCTATATGCAGCACTCGCTGCTGGCGCTGGTGGTCATCCCGGAACTGCGCATTTCCGATGTCGGCCTGATCGACGTGACTCAGTTCGCGCCGACCGACCTGCTGGTAAGCTGAGCAGCAATCGCTTCGCGCTACAGCGAAGCGATTGTCTTCAGCGCCCCGTCGAGCATGTCGCCCTTTTCGTCCTTGAGGGCCGCTTCGCGCAGCCGCCGGATCCAGTCGGCGGCGTCGTCACGGCCCTTGACCAGTTCCAGCCCCGACAGCACCCGGTCGAACTTGGACTGCGCACGCACATGCGTGTCGCTGTAGCCCTTGATCAGCCGCCGGCATTCGAGGATTTCGACGCCGAGCGCATAGTCGGCCGGCACATGATCGAGCGCCAGCCGATACCAGCGTTCGAGATGCGCGGCTTCTATCCTGTGGCGCAGCAGCGAGCGGCGCCAGCGCCGCAAGCCGCCGACGAACCACAGCATGGCAAAGCCGGCGAAGCTATCGGTGCGGATACGGCGGCCGTGGTTGATGCGCCGGTCGAGCCATCCGGCAAGCTTCGGCCGCTCCTCGATATAGCGGCCAAGCCCGGCCGGCAGCGTGCCGCAGAACTCTTGGATGCGCGGATGAAAATATTCCGTCACCTGCAGGATCGAGCCTTCCCTGACGCCCACCTCGCGGCGCACACGCCTGCCCCGCGTCGAGCGCGTTTTCAGATCGGCGACACGGATCATGTCGTCATAGCACTGCGCATTGGCCAGATGCTTGGCCGCAGCGATCGAAAGGCGATAACCTTGGCTCGCGCTGTCCAGCGTCACCGCCTGATCGAGCCGGTCGAGATATTCGCGCCCATAGGCGAGGTCCTGATAGTCGACCACCTTTTGCAGGCCACGCCGCGCCATGTCGCGAACCGGCTCCGGCATCGCAGCAACCCGGTTTGCCAGAGCCTGCCAACCGCTCAACAGCCTTTCCGGCCCGCTCACCGTTGCCGGCATCGCAACAGGCTCCTTCGCGGAAGCAGGACCAGTCGCCGCAGGCGCAACACCGCCACGCACCTGCTCGAACGCCCCGGCAAATGCGGCCAGGCTCGCCTTGACGCCGCGCCCGCCGGCGCTGACCGCCTGCTCGTAGCTTTGACGCGGGAACGGCAACGCCCCGGACCCCGCCAGCGCA
This sequence comes from Mesorhizobium sp., assembly GCA_049647745.1. Lineage (GTDB taxonomy): Bacteria > Pseudomonadota > Alphaproteobacteria > Rhizobiales > Rhizobiaceae > Mesorhizobium. The sequence goes on along the minus strand of JBARYG010000149.1, from coordinate 16,191 downwards.
CCAAGCAGGCTGGCCGAGATCATCGAGCCGTTGTCGGCCGCGATCTTTTCCATGTCGAAGGCGATGAAGCGTTTGGCCGCGACCTCCGCCGTCTCGCGCACCTTTTGCGACGAGGCGCGGCCGTCGCCCGGCGCCACCTTTTCCGATACGGCCGCGATACGGTGCGACGAGGCGATCAGCGTCGTGCGCTCCGGCGTGACGAAACCGCGAAGGATGGCGCGGCCGGCTTCCATCAATTCAGCCGCGATGAGAATGTCGACGTCACCCTGCGACGGTGACAGCGCGAACACCGGCATGCGGCCGGTGTCGGGGCACATCTCGATATAGTAGATGGTGGCGCCGGTACGCTGCGCCACGCCGGCCACGGACGTTGTCTGCGCCGCATAGCCGTTGCGCTCGGCGACGTCCACGATCCAGTCGGCCAAAATGCCACCGCCCTGCCCGCCGACGGCAAGCACGGCAAGCTTGATGATATCGTCCTGCGTAGCCGGAATTTTCCCGGCGCCAAGGGGTGAAACACGCTCAAGCATCGGCGAACACCAGACGCCGGCTTTCGCGACGGCGCTGCAAGGCGCCGATGGTCATGCCGCGCACCTTTTCGAGGAAACGATCCCAGCCGCTCGGATTATGCACCACGTCGGCACGATAGAAGGACGGGCACAGGATGGCGGCATCCGCCACCTCGCCGCAATTGCCGCAACCGACGCAGTTCTGGTCGATATGGGCGACAGGATCGTCGCGCAGCGGATCGTCCAGCGACTTCACCGACAGCGACGGACAGCCCGACAACCGCATGCAGGCATGGTCACCGGTACAGATATCCTCGTCCACGCCGAACTTCGGCTTGACGACGCGGGTGCCGCCCTTGATCGCCTGATCGAGCAGCGGCTTCTCGCGCCGCTGCCGGTTCAGCATGCATTCCGACGAGGCGACGATGACCTTCGGCCCCGTCTCTTCCGTGGTCAGCGCCTCCTTCAGCGTGGCCCGCATTTTCGGCACGTCATAGGTACGGTCGAGGTGGCGCACCCATTTGACGCCCATGCCCTCGACCGCCTTGTCGATCGGATGCTGGGTCGACTTGGTGCGGTTGTTGGCGCGCGACGACAGGATATCCTGCCCGCCGGTCGCGGCGGAATAGTAATTGTCTACGATGACGATGACGCCGTCGTTCTTGTTGAACACCGCATTGCCGACCGAGGAGGTAAGGCCGTTGTGCCAGAAGCCGCCGTCGCCGACGAAGGAGATCGAGCGGCGCTTGGCGTCGGGCGAATTGAAGGCCGAGGCCGAGGCCGGCCCCAGCCCGTAGCCCATGGTGGTGGCGCCAAGCTCGAAAGGCGGCATGATCGAAAACAGATGGCAGCCGATGTCGGAAGCGATGTGATGCTGCCCCAGTTCCTGCTCGACCAGCTTGGTCGCGGCGAAGATCGGCCGCTCCGGACAGCCGACGCAGAAACCCGGTGGCCGGCCGGGCACGACATTGGTCAGGTCGGGAATGGTGTCGGCATCGCTGAGTTTGTTGGGCGCGCGCACCTCAGCCGGCAGCAGATGCGGCGAGTGCGCCTTGAGGAAGGAACCAATGCCGTCGAGCATCACTTGGCCGGTATATTCGCCGGCCATCGGCAGATGTTCCTTGCCGACGATCTTGGTGCTGTGCCCGGCCTTGTGGAGCATCGAGCCGAACGCCTGCTCGATATAATTGGGCTGGCCTTCCTCGACCACGAGAACCGATTCCTTGCCTTCGCAAAAGGCCAAAAACTCGTCGTCGATCAGCGGATAAACGGCGTTCAGCACATAAAGCGGCACCGTCGTCTCACCGAAATTGTCGGCAAGGCCGAGGCGCTGCAGGGCGCGGATAACGCCATTATACATGCCGCCCTGGCAGACGATACCGACTTTGGCGCGCTCCGGCCCGAAGAACTCGTTGATCCTGTTGGCCTTGATATAGTCCACCGCCGCCGGCCAGCGTTTGGAAACCTTTTCCTTCTCATGCAGGAAGGAGGCCGGCGGCAAAACGATGCGGCCGGTGTCGCGGCGCGGCGCTTCCAGTGCATCGGCCACGCTCATCGGCGGGCGCTTGTTATCGCGCGTGGTGAACTTGCCATGCACATGGCAGCAGCGGATGCGCACCAGAAGCATCACCGGCGTGTTCGACACTTCCGACAGTTCGAAGCCGTTCTCGACCGCCTTGACGATGGAAGGCAGGTTGGGGCGCGGATCGAGCAACCACACTTGGCTTTTCATCGCAAACGCATGGCTGCGCTCCTGCATGATCGAGGAGCCTTCGCCGTAGTCCTCGCCGACGATGATCAACGCCCCGCCGGTGACGCCGCCGGACGAAAGGTTGGCGAGCGCGTCCGAGGCGACATTGGTTCCCACCGTGGACTTGTAGGTGACGGCTCCGCGGATCGGGTAGTGCACCGACGCCGCCAGCATGGCGGTGGCGGTGGCTTCCGAGGCGCTCGCCTCGTAATGAACCCCAAGCTCGCCCAGAATTTCCTGCGCGTCGGCCAGCACGTCCATCAGATGGCTGATCGGCGCGCCCTGATAGCCGCCGACATAGCCGACGCCGCATTCCAGCAGCGCCTTGGTGATGGCGAGAATTCCCTCGCCGGCGAATTCCTCGCCGGCGCCCAGCCGCAGTTTTTCCACTTCCTTGGCAAACGACCGTTCAGCCATGACATGGCTCCTTCCAGCTTCCCGCATACGCCACCAGCGCATGCCCCGATCGTCCGCGCCCGCCCCGCGGGCGCCGGGCGGTCAAATGTCGTGCAGGCGGATGTTTTTCAGCATCTTCTGCAAAGTGTTGACCAACGCGGCATATTCGGCGTCGTCGATGCCGTCGAACATCGCCTCGAACGCTTCGTGCATCGGCGGCCAGGCACGACTGAATTCGCTGCGGCCGTCATCGGTCAGAAAGACCTTGCGTACGCGGCTATCCGCATCGTCGGCCTCGCGCCGCACCAGCCCCTGCGCCTCCAGCGCATCGAGCGTGCGGCTCAGCGTCGATTGCTCGATCACCGTATAGACCGACAGGTCGTTGACGGTGGAACCGTCCGCCACCGACAGCACGGCCAGCGCCCGCACCTGCGGAATAGTCAGCCCCTGGCGACGCAGATCGTCGCGCAAGGTGGCGTTGTAGCGCCCCATGATGCGGTTCATCAGATAGGGCGCGAACTGCTGCAGGCCGATCTGGCCGAGGGTGGAGATGCGCTGCTTTCTCTCTGGTGCCGTCTGTTCCACCTACAACCTCCCTGCCAGCAGGAAGCCGGAGCCGCCGCCAAGCCCAGCGCCGGGATGGGTGGAGGCGCCGATATGGTAAAGCCCCTTTATGCCCGTCTCATGGTTGCGGCTTGTCTTGAACGGCCGCCACAGGAATGCCTGATCGACAACCGAGGAGCCGCCATAGGGATCGCCACCAACCAGATTGATGTTCATCGCCTCCAGATCGGCCGGCGAATAGCTTTTGCGCGCCAGCACGCTGCCCCTGAAACCGTCTATGTGATCGGCAAGGATCGCCTCGGCGCGGTCGGCATAGGCCTCGCGTAGCGCATCGGTCCATTTGCCATCCGCAGGCGTGTTCAGCCTGTCGGCCGCATCGCCTTTGATGTGGGTCGGCGCTTCCGGCAGTTGCAGCCACAGGATCGCCTTGCCGTCGGGACAGCGCGACGGATCGAGCGCATGCGGTTGGCCGACACAGATGGTCGGCGTTTCGGGAAGCATGCCACGCGCCGCCTCGTTGCAGGCCTTGGACACGCTGTCGAGACCCGGCGTCAGGTGCAGCAGCGCTACCTTGTCCAGCCCTTCGCCGCGCCACGCCGGCGGCTTGTCCAGCGCGTAGTGAATCTGGAAATTTCCTTTTCCGTAGCGGTACTTGCGCAGCGCTTCCGATTCATTTCCCGAACCAGTTGATTCACTGCCTGAACCTAGGAGCCGCCCGTAGAGCTGCGTCGGCGTCACCGAACAGATAACACTTTTACCCGCCGTGATCGTCTCGCCGGAGGAAAGCCGCACGCCGGTGGCGCGGCCACTGCTTTGCAGGATGGCTTCCACGTCCGCGCCTGTGCGAATCTCACCGCCGCGCTCGGCGATCAGCGCCTCGAACGCCGCAAGCAAATTCTTCGCTCCGCCCTTGACGATGGGCGCACCGGCTGCCTCCAGCGCAAAAGCGATGACCTTGGCTATCTGCCCGGAAAAGGCGTCTTCGGGGCCAAGCCCCGCATGCAGCACCCACGGTGCCCACAGCGCCCGCATCGTCTCCGACGAATAGGTCGTTTCCAGCCAGCCGCGCGCCGGCACCAGCGCCTCGCCTAGAAAGGCGGCGAGCCCTCGCGGCCCGCGCCGCCACGCCTCGCCGGCCAGCAGCTTGAATGTCGGGTAGGACCACAGATTGCCGCCGAGCAGGCCGAACAACAGCCCCGCATTGCGCTCGATCTGGCCGACGTCGCCTCCATGCCGGTCGCCGTCGCCCGTTGAAACGGCATTGAAGGCCGCGATGTTGGCGGCGCGATCCATATGCAGCACCGTATGGCTACCGTCCGGGCGCAATACCCCGGTCGGCGTAGCCGTATGACAGAACTCCAGCCCATGCCGCGCCAGATCCGCACCGAGCGCGGCATAAGCCGGCGACGTGATGAACAACACGAAAGTTGTCGCCATCACGTCGTGAACGAAGCCCGGCGCGGTGATCTCGTCGGTGCGGATGCAACCACCGACGCGGTCGTTGCGCTCCAGCACCAGCACCTTGCCACCCTTGGCCGACAGCATCGCCGCACATACCAGCGCGTTGATGCCGCTGCCGACGATGATGTGGTCCGGTGCGTTCACGGCCGTCGCCGCCCCTCCTAGTGCTTGGGAACCAGGGCCAGCGCGCGGATCGGACTGCCGGTGCCCTGCACGATCTTCAGCGGCGCGGTGATCACGATGGCGCCCTTGGCCGGCAGCTTGTCGAGGTTGCACAGGCTGGCAAGCCCGTAGCGATTGGCCTTGTGTGTCAGATTATGCGCGGGGAACGGCGGGGTCATGCCGCCGGCCGAGCCGGCGTCGGTGCCGATGCACTGCGTGCCCCAGCCGACAGCGCCACGGCTGATGATATATTCGATGCAGTCCACCGTCGGCCCCGGCGAATGCGGGCCGTTGGCATCGGCGTTCAGGAAGGTCGCTTCCGAGCCGTTGCGGCGGTCCCAGTCGGTGCGCATCAGCACCCACTCGCCTTTGCCGATCGCGCCGTGCTTGTTCTCCCACGCCTTCACCGCGTCGGCGGTCAGCAGGAAGTCGGCGTCGGCCGCCGATTCCTTCGAACAGTCGATGACGTTGGCCGGTGCGACGAAATTCTTCACCGGGATCGTGTCGGTATAGCCGTCCTTGTATTCCTTGCCGGTGATCCAGTGGTGCGGGGCATCGAAATGCGTGCCGGAATGCTCGCCGATCTTCAGCCAGTTCCAGGCCCAGAACGGCCCGTTCTTGTCATATTCGGAGATCGAGTGGATTTCGATTTTCGGCGTATCCTTGGCCAGTTCCGGCGGCAGCTTCAGAAGCGGCGTTTCCGGTCCAAGCGGCGCCGACAGATCGACCACCTCGATGGCGCCCGAAAGAAGTTGGGCGGCGACTTCGCCGAGAAGTTTTTGCGTATCCATGATTTCCTTCCTCCCTGTCCGCAACGCTGCTGGCGCCACGCATTCTCCTATTATTCCACTAGACGAAAACATATGCATCTGCAATTATCTTTAAGCATAAAACAAATGGGGCGGGGGCGTGAGCGAATTCGACGCCATCTTTGTCGGAGCAGGCCACAACAGTCTGGCATGCGCGGCGCATCTTGCCCTCAAAGGCTGGAAAGTCGGCGTTTTCGAACGGAATGCGCTGACCGGCGGCGCGGTGCAGACGCGGGAATATACCCTGCCCGGCTTTCGGCACGATTTCGGCGCGATGAATCTGAGCCTGTTTGCAGGTTCGGCCTTCCATCGGAAATATGCAAATGAATTGAAAACGCACGGGCTGGAATTCGCCCCCGTGGCTGATTGCTTCGCCAGCGCCTTTCCGGACGGAAGCTGGCTGGGTGTCAGCACCGACATCGAAAAGACCGCCGCGCGCATTACCACCCTCTCGCCTGTCGACGCCGAAAGCTGGCGGCGGCTGGTGGCGGCCTTTCCGGGCGAAGCGGAACACCTGTTTGCACTGCTCGGTTCGCCGATGTCGGCGCGCGTCCTTGCCGCCATCGCCTGGAAGCTCTGGCGCAAGAAGGGCGTTTCCGGCGCACTCGACACCGCCCGCCTGCTTTTGTCGTCGCCACGCGCCTGGCTGGAGGAAAACTTCCAGTCGCCGCAGGTGCGCGCCACGCTGGCCACCTGGGGCATGCATCTCGACTTCGCGCCCGATATCGCCGGTGGCGCAGTCTTCCCCTACCTGGAATCGATGGCCAACCAGAGCTTTGGGATGGTGCTGGGCAAGGGCGGCGCCGACACCATCATCCGCGCGCTGGAAAACATGTTGGCCGCCGCCAGCGGCACGGTTCTCACCGGCTCCGAAGTGACGGAAATCACGACTTCAGCCGGCAAGGCGACCGGCATCCGCCTCGCCTCGGGCGAAACGCACATGGCAAGGAAGGCGGTGATCGCTGGGGTAGCACCCGGAGCGCTGACGAAAAAGCTGCTGCCCAACGGCTCGGGCAACGCCGCCTTCGACACGTCGATGGAAAAATTCCGGCATGCGCCGGGCACCATGATGATCCATCTGGCGTTGGACAGCCTGCCCGACTGGAAGGCGGGCGAAGAATTGCAGCGCTTCGCCTACGTCCATCTGGCACCCTCACTGGAAACCATGGCGAAGGCTTACCAAGAGGCCACCGCCGGCCTGCTCCCTGCCGAACCTGTACTGGTCGTGGGTCAGCCGACGGCAATCGACCCGACGCGCGCGCCGCAAGGCAGGCACGTGCTGTGGGTGCAGGTCCGCATGTTGCCGGCGACCATCCTCGGCGACGCGGCGGGGGAGATCGCGCCCGCGCATTGGGATGCCGTCAAGGAACGCTACGCCGAGCGAGTGCTCGCCATCATCGAAACCTATGCGCCGGGGCTTGGCGCAAAAATTCTCGGCCGCGCTGTCTTTTCTCCGCTCGACCTCGAGCGCGAAAACCCAAATCTCGTCGGCGGCGACCAGATCTGCGGCTCCCATCATCTGTCGCAGAATTTCCTTTTCCGGCCCGCGCGCGGCTTCGCGCGCTGGAACACCCCGGTCGAAAACCTTCATCTGGTTGGTGCCGGCACATGGCCGGGTGCTGGCGTCGGCGCGGGCTCCGGCTTCCTGCTGGCAAGGCAACTGGCCGGCGAGTAAGGTGGCGTAAAAAGGGACGGCCGATAGCAGACGGTCGCCGTCAAATGGGAGGATGCCAATGAAACGCAAGCCGATCAATCCACCAGCCATGTACCCCTCGACGCATTTCGGGTTTTCCCATGCCGTCGAGCAGAGTGGCGAGCGCACGCTGCACCTTGCCGGCCAGGTGGCGTGGAACGGTGCCGGAGAACTGGTCGGCGCCGGCGATCTGGTCGCCCAGACAAGGCAGGCACTTGCCAATCTCAAGGAGGTTCTTGCCGCAGCAGGCGCGACGCCGGCCGACGTCGTCCGGCTCAGAACCTATGTCGTCAACCATTCGCCGGAGAAACTCGGGCCCGTCACCGAGGAAATCCTGGCCTTCTACGGCGGCGTCATGCCGGGCGCCAATACGTTCATCGGCGTCCAGTCGCTCGCCTTGCCGGAGTTTCTTATCGAGATCGAAGCGACGGCCGCCCTTTGACGCGGCCGCCGCCAACAACCATCCAAAGGGGAAATACAAAGATGAATGCAAACAGACGCACACTCCTGAAACTTGCAGGCGCTGGCGTAGCCGCGGCCGCCGTCGGCCTGCCAAGAATGGCACAGGCGGCCGGCGAACTGACCATTGCCTACAACGTCAACCTGCCGTCCTGGGACCCGACCACCGGCCCCTCGGCGGTCAACCCGACCATCCAGGGCATCTACCAATCGGTGTTCGACCAGTTCATTCCGCAAAAACCGGACCTGTCCTTCGGCCCCGGCCTTTTGACCGAATGGGGCTGGAGCGACGACAAGAAACAGGTCCACATGACGGTGCGCGACGGCGTTACCTGGCACGACGGTTCGCCCTTTTCCGCCGAAGATGTGGTCTGGTCGCTGGAGCGCGCCGGCAAGGAGGAGACCGGCAATCCGATCCAGTTCGTCTGGAAAAACCTGTCGAACTTCAAGGCCGACGGCAACAAGATCACCGCCGACGCCGCCGGCTACGACCCGGTCCTGTTCAAGTGGATGTCATTCCTGACCGGCTACGTCATGCCCAAGGCCTATTACGAGAAAGTCGGCGCGGACGGCTTCGAAAAGGCCCCGATCGGCACTGGCCCCTATATGGTCGACAAATTCGAACGCAACGCGTTTCTCAGGCTTAAAGCCAACCCCAATTACTGGGGCGGCAAGCCGGCCTTCGACAACGTCACCATCAAATTCGTGACGGATGCGGCAAGTCGCGTCGCCGAGATCGAATCCGGTTCCTCGCAGGTGGCCCTCGAAATCCCCTACGAGGAATACGACCGCCTGATCGCCAAGGACGGGCTTGCCGGTTCCTGCGAGACCGTTTCCGACATCGGCATGATCTTCTTCAACGACATCGACGTGATGCTGGACGCCAATGTGCGCAAGGCGGCCGTCATGTCGATCGACAAGAAGCTTCTGGTCGACCGGCTGCTGCGTGGCTACGGCCTGCCGCTCGACACGCTGGAAACGCCGGAATACGCGGCCTTCGACCCCTCGATCAAGGTCGAGTACAACCCGGAAAAGGCCAAGGAACTGCTGGCCGCCTCGGGCTATTCCACCGACAAGCCGGTCAAGTTCACCATCCAGACGACCAAGGGCTTCAAGCCCAAGGACTACGAGATGATCCAGGCCATCGTCGGCATGTGGCGCAAGGTCGGCATCGAGGCGACCATAGAGGTCTACGAGATCGCCAAGCATTTCGAACTGCGCGCCGCCGACAAGCTGGCGCCCGCCGCCTTCTACAACTGGGGCGACGCCATCGGCGACCCGACCACTTCGACCGGCTTTGCCATGTATGGCCCGAGCCCCCACTCGGTCTGGGACGGCCAGGACGTTATCGACGCCATCAACCCGCTATGGGGCGAACCGGACGAGGCCAAGCGCATCGCCGGCTGGAAGGCGGTCGACAAGCTGATCGCCGACAACGCCTATGTGCTGCCGCTGATGCAGTACGCGCAGCCCATCGTTCATACCAAGGGCGTCAATGTCGTGGCGCACAAGTCCGGCGCCCTGCTGCCGGCGCTGATGACGCCGGCCGCCTGATCGGCGGGCAAACCCAAAGGCGCGCCGCTGCCCGCGAGCTGCGGCGCGCCTTTTCATCACCGATGCCCGATAATGGCTTTGCCCGAACCATGACCCGACCCCGCCCATGATACTGCAAAGGCTGTTCATCCGCCTTTTGACGATGGCCGTCACCCTGTTCGGCGTGGCGGTGATCGTGTTCGTGCTGATCCGCGTAGCGCCTGGCGATCCCATCGCCATGATGCTGCCGCCCGGCGCCACCGATGCCGACATCGACCGCCTGCGCGCGCTTTACGGCCTCGACAAATCGCTGATCGAGCAGTTCTTCATCTGGCTTTCCGGCATCGCCAACGGCGATTTCGGCACCTCGATTTCATTGCGGCAGGACGTGCTTGGCCTCGTGCTCGGCCGGCTGCCGGCGACGCTGGAACTCTCGATCACAGCGCTTTTCATAGCACTTCTCATCGGCGTGCCGCTTGCGGTTCTCGGCACTCGCGAACGCGGCACCGCCGTCGAGGCCGGCATCGACGTCGCCAACGGGGCCGCCCTTTCCATCCCCGACTTCCTCTGGGGCCTCATCCTCATCCTGCTGTTCGGCGTGCTGGTGCCGGTCTTCGACATTTCCGGCCGCGTCTCGCCGCAACTCGACCTCCCCTTCGTCACGCAGTTCTATCTGTTCGAAAGCATTTTCCGGCTGCGCTTCGACCTCACCTGCGACCTGCTCGCGCACATGCTGATGCCGGCGCTGGCACTGGCTTTGCCTTTGGCCGCAATCATTTCCCACCTTTTGAAGCATTCGCTCAAAGAGGTGATGGACCTCGACTATGTCGTGCTAGCGCGGGTAAAGGGCTTTTCCGAAACGCAGGTCATCTTGCGCGAGGCGTTGAAGAATGCCGCCCTGCCGACGCTGACGCTGATCGGCGTGCAGTTCACCTTCCTGATCGGCGGCACCGTCATCGTCGAACGGCTGTTTTCCTATGAAGGCCTCGGCAACATGGCCATCGACGCCGTCATCAATCGCGACCTGCCGCTGATCCAGGGCATCGTTCTGGTCTTCGCGCTGCTGTTCGTGCTGATCAACCTTGCCGTCGACATGACCTATGCGCTGCTCAACCCGAGGCTGCGCCATGGCTGAGACGCGTTTCACCCCACGGCGTTTCAACGCCCGCCTCTGGCTTGCCGGGGCATGGCTGCTGCTGGCGATCCTCGCGGCCGTCTTCGCCCCGCTGGTCGCACCGCAGGACCCGCTGGCGCAGGATTTGATGCTGGAACGGCTGCCGCCTTTCTGGCTGCCTGGCGCCGAACCCGGCTATTGGCTCGGCACCGACAGCCTTGGCCGCGACCTGCTTTCGCGCCTCATCTATGGCGGCCGCATCGCCTTCATCGTCGCCTTCGCCGCCGCCAGCGCCGCCTGCATCGTCGGCTCGGCGCTGGGGCTCGTCGCCGGCTATTTCGGCGGCTGGGCCGACCGCATCGTTTCGCGCATCGTCGATATCTGGATGGCGTTCCCGCCGGTGCTGTTCGCAATCCTTTTGATCGCCGTGTTCGGCACTGGCCTCGGCTCCGTCATCGTCGCCATCGCCGTCATCGACTGGACGCGGTTCTGCCGCGTGGTGCGGGCCGAGGCGCTGTCGCAAGCGCGCATGGATTATGTCGAAAACGCCCGCATAGCCGGCTTCAGCCGCGTCGGCATCATGCTGCGCGAAGTGCTGCCCAACGTCCTGCCTTCCATCGCGGCGCTGCTGTCTCTGGAAATGGGCATCGCCGTCATCGTCGAGGCGATCCTTTCCTTCGTCAACCTGTCGATCTCCACCGACGACCCGACCTGGGGCAGCATCATCGCCGAAGGACGACTGTCCATTCATCAGGCGTGGTGGGTGCTGGTGTTCCCGCTGATCGCGCTGTTTTTGACCGTGCTTTCCTTCAGCCAGTTCGGCGAGGGCCTGAAGGCGCGCCTCGACCCGGTGCTGCGATGACCGCCTGCCTTGAAATCGCCGGCCTCAGCGCCACGCTCGCCAACGGGGTGCGGGTATTGCGCGACGTCTCGCTCACCGTCGAACCGGGCGAAGTCCGCGCCCTCGTCGGCGAAAGCGGCGCCGGCAAAAGCATGATCGGCAAGGCGGTGCTCGGCGTCTTGCCGCCCAGCGTGCGGCCCGCCGCGGGCCATATCCTTCTGGAAGGAACCGATCTCGGCACGCTCTCGCCGAAGGCGCGGCGCACGCTGATCGGTGCCAAGACGGCGCTCATCCCGCAAGACCCGCTGACCGCGCTCAACCCGTCGCGCCGCATCGGCCCGCAAATGACCGACCGGCTGGTGAAAATCCTTGGCTGGGGCGGGCAACAGGCCGATCAGCGTATCCGCCAGTTGCTGGACGAGGTGCAGATCCGCGACCCTGCCCGCGTCGTCGCCAGCTATCCGCACGAACTGTCCGGTGGCATGCGCCAGCGCGTGCTGATCGCCGCCGCCTTCGCCGCCGAACCGAGGCTGATCGTCGCCGACGAACCGACCACGGCGCTCGACGTCACCGTACAGAAACAGACCCTTAAACTGATCGCCGCCATGCAGCGCGAACGCGGCACCGCCATCCTATTCGTCACCCACGACCTCGGCGTCGTCGCCAAGATCAGCCAGAAAGTGTCGGTGCTTTATGCCGGCCGCGTGGTCGAGGAAGCCGACACGGCGGCGCTGTTTGCCGCCCCGCGCCATGCCTACACCCGTGCGCTGATGCAGGCGACGCCGCGCTACACCGATCCGGCCGCCTCGCTGAAGCCAGTGGACGAGCAGGTGCTGGCAGAGCTTGCGCTGGAAATCGCAACCGCCGACCGCGAGTGGGAGGCGCCGCATGGCTGAACCGCTGTTTCGCGTCCGTGGCCTGAAGGTCGCCCTGCCCGACATGGCTGGAAAGCCGCTGCTCGGCAAGGCGCCGATGATCGAGATCCTGAAAGGGCTCGATTTCGACCTGCCTGCCCGCTCGGTCACCGGCATCGTCGGCGAATCCGGTTCGGGAAAATCCACGCTCGGGCGCGCGCTGGTCCGACTCAGCGAACCAAGCGAAGGATCGATCCTGTTCGAAGGCCGTGACATCGCGCACCTGCCGGAGAAGGACCTGAAGCCGCTGAGGCGCGACCTGCAAATGATCTTCCAGGACCCGATGTCGTCGCTCAACCCGCGCCGCACCATTGGTGCGATCATTGCCGCCCCCTTGAAGCAGAACGGCATGGCCGACAATCTCAGCGAGCGCGTCGCGGAAGCCCTGCGCCGGGTCGGCCTGCCCGAAAATTTCGCCGGCCGCTACCGCCACGAACTGTCGGGCGGCCAGCGCCAGCGCGTCGGCATCGCGCGCGCCCTGGCGCTGTCGCCGAAATTCGTGCTGGCCGACGAGATCGTCTCCGGCCTCGACGTCTCGACCCAGGCACAAATCCTGACGCTGCTGGAAAAGCTGGCCGACGAAATGGGGCTGACCGTCGCCTTCATCAGCCACGACCTTTCGGTGATCCGTCGCCTGTGCCGGCAGGTCATCGTCATGCGCAGCGGAGAGATCGTGGAATCCGGCCCGACCGACGCGCTGTTTGCGGCACCCCACCACGCCTATACGCGCGACCTGATCGCGGCGATCCCGCTGCCGGAAATCGATCCCGGCTGGCTGGCCGGCGAACCCGTTGTCGCTGCCGGACCATGAATACCGAACCTCATGCCGAAAACCGGGCGACGGCGTGAAAGCAAGAACAGCCCGCTGGGAGGAGGACTGAAATGAGGAACAGGATCAGAACCGCAGCACTGATCGCTGCGCTTGCCGGAAGCGTCGGCATCGCATCAGCAGATTCCATACCCGGCATGCGCGGCCACGACCACACCGGCATCACCGTTCCCGACATGAAGCAGGCCGTCGATTTCTTCACCGATATCGTCGGTTGCAAGAAGGCGATGTCGTTCGGGCCCTTTGCCGACGACAAGGGCACCTTCATGCAGGACGTGCTCGGCGTCGACCCGAAGGCGGTGATCGAGGAAATCACCATGGTCCGCTGCGGCATCGGCTCCAACATCGAACTGTTCAAATACACCGCGCCCGACCAGAAAACCGTCGAGGTCAGGAACAGCGACATCGGCGCTTTCCACATCGCCCTTTATGTGGACGATGTCGCCGCCGCCAAGACCTATCTCGACGGCAAGGGCATCAAGACCCGCATGGGGCCGATCCCGCTGAAGGAAGGCCCCGCCGCCGGCCAGACGATCCTCTATTTCCAGGCGCCGTGGGGCCTGCAACTGGAGGCGATCAGCTATCCGGACGGCATGGCCTACGAGAAAGGCGCTGACACCGTGCTGTGGAGCCCGAAGGGCGGCAAATAGAAACTCGTCGCTGCGCCATGGATGCCGGTCCCATGGCGCAGCGGTCCATGGCGTCGGGCGCCAGCCATCCGGCAAAAATAGGAGCGGCATATTTCAATCATGAACCTTTAAGCTTGAAATAAACCGGCAAAGAGGCGATAGTCGAACTGGGCGAAGGAGTGAGGAGATCGCACGATGAAGGTTGCGGTTCTTGGCGGCGGGCCTGCCGGCCTCTACTTCGCCATCTCGATGAAACTTCGCGACGCCTCGCACGAGGTCACCGTCTACGAGCGCAACCGCGCCGACGATACCTTCGGCTGGGGCGTCGTTCTGTCGGCCGAAACGCTGGCCAACCTTGCCGCCAACGACCATGTCAGCGCCACCTGGATCAAGAAATACTTCGCCTACTGGGACGACATCGCCGTCATCCATGACGGCGTGCGCACCGTCTCCACCGGCCACGGCTTTTGCGGCATCGGCCGCAAGCGGCTGTTGATCCTGCTGCAGCGGCGCGCCCGCGAACTCGGCATCAAGCTTTCCTTCGAAACCGACATCGCCGATCCGCGCCCCTATATGGAAACGCACGACCTCGTCGTAGCCGCCGACGGTCTCAACTCACGCTCGCGCGCCACCTTCGCCGAGGTGTTCAAGCCCGACATCGACACACGCAAATGCAAATTCGTGTGGTTGGGCACTCACCAGAAATTCGACGACGCCTTCACCTTCATCTTCGAGAAGACCGAACATGGCTGGGTGTGGGCGCACGCCTACCAGTTCGACAACGACACGGCGACCTTCATCGTCGAATGCAGCGAGGAGACCTGGGCGAAATACGGCTTCGGCAACCTGTCTCAGCAGGAGTCGATCGCGGTGTGCGAGCGGATTTTCAAAAAACATCTCGGCGGCCATCACCTGATGACCAACGCCAACCACATCCGCGGTTCGGCCTGGATCAACTTCCCGCGCGTGCTGTGCGAACGCTGGTCCTACAAGAACCTGGCGCTGATGGGCGATGCGGCGGCAAGCGCCCACTTTTCCATCGGCTCCGGCACCAAGCTCGCGCTGGAAAGTGCGGTGGCGCTGGCCGACTACGTCAAGTCCGAGCCTGACCTTGAGGCCGCCTTCCGCAAATACGAGGATGCGCGCCGCACCGAAGTGCTGAAGCTGCAATCGGCGGCCCGCAATTCGCTCGAATGGTTCGAGGAGGTCGAGCGCTATCTCGGCCTCGATCCGGTGCAGTTCAACTATTCGCTTTTGACTCGCTCGCAGCGCATCAGCCACGAAAATCTGCGCCTGCGCGATCCCGACTGGTTGGCCGATGCCGAAGGCTGGTTCCAGCGGCAGGCGGGAGCGTCTGCCGGCGCCCTCAAACGCGCGCCGATGTTCGCACCCTTCCGGCTGCGCGACATGCGGCTTGAAAACCGCATCGTCGTTTCGCCGATGGCGCAGTATAAGGCCGTCGACGGCTGCCCGACCGACTGGCACTTTTCGCATTATGCCGAACGCGCCAAGGGCGGCGCCGGGCTGGTCTATATCGAGATGACCTGCGTCAGCCCTGAAGGCCGCATCACCCCCGGTTGTCCCGGCTTCTATACACCGCAGCATGAAGCCGCGTGGAAGCGGCTGGTCGATTTCGTCCACCACGAAACCGAGGCGAAAATCTGCGCGCAGATCGGCCATTCCGGTGCCAAGGGCTCGACCCGGCCCGGCTGGGAGGGCAGCGACGAGCCTCTGGAAACGGGCAACTGGTCGGTGATGGCACCGTCGGCGGTGGCGTGGTCACCGCAGAACCAGGTGCCGAAGGCGATGGACCGCGCCGACATGGATCGGGTGCGCGATGAGTTCGTCGCCTCGGCGGAAATGGCGGCGCGCTGCGGCTTCGACATGCTGGAAATCCACGCTGCCCACGGCTATCTGCTTTCCTCCTTCATCACCCCGCTGACCAACAGGCGCACCGACGCTTATGGCGGATCGCTCGAAAACCGCATGCGCTACCCGCTCGAAATCTTCCACGCCGTACGGGCGGTGTGGCCGGCCGAAAAGCCGATTTCGGTGCGCATTTCCGCCAATGACTGGGTCGGCATCGAGGGCGTGACGCCGGCCGACGCCGTCGAGATCGCGAAAATGCTGCACGAAGCGGGCGTCGATATCTGCGACGTATCGGCCGGACAGACTTCGACCGACGCAAGGCCGGTCTATGGCCGCATGTTCCAGACGCCGTTTTCCGACCGCATCCGCAACGAGGTTGGCATGGCGACGATGGCCGTCGGCAACATCTACGAGCCCGACCACGCCAATTCGATCCTGATGGCGGGCCGCGCCGATCTTGTAGCCCTTGCCCGCCCGCATCTCAGCGATCCCTACTGGACCCTGCACGCCGCCGTCGCGCTCAACGACCGCGGCGTCAAATGGCCGGACCCCTATCTGCCTGGCCGCGACCAGCTCTCCCGGCTGGCCGAACGCAACCAGACGATGGGGCTCAAGGTATGAGCGCGCCCTCCGGCATAGCCGGGCGGCACGCGCTGGTC